>JBEDJE010000235.1:0-2974 GCA_041172985.1 Actinomycetota bacterium | reverse complement strand
TAATCAGTTGCGGGGGCAAACGAGGTACCTGCAGGGTGAAGTCCGAGATTTCTTCCCGGTTCAGAAGGCTCAAAGTGGAGTGTTGTCGTGCTTCTTGCCTCGGAAGGCTTCTCGCTTGTCGACGAGAGCGTCAAGGGCTGAACAAATGGCCGATCGGGTGTTGGCGGGCTCGATCACTCCATCGACATAGCCACGTTCGGCTGCCACATAGGGATTGAGAAGGCGTTCGGTGTAGTCGGCCTCAAAGGCGGCTTTCTCTTCTGGCGTTGCGCGACGTTGCAAGATGGCGGCCGCCTGACCGGCACCCATTACCGCAAGTTCGGCCCAAGGCCACGCCAGACACAGGTCGTTGCCCATTTTCTTTGAGTCCATCACGATGTAGGCGCCGCCGTAACTCTTGCGCAAGATGATGCAGATGCGCGGAACTGTGGCGCGACCATACGCAAACACCAACTGCGCTCCATGACGAATCATTCCGCGCCATTCAAGATCTTTGCCGGGATAAAAACCTGGAGTGTCAACGAGTGTGATGATCGGAATATTGAACGCATCACAAAACGAAACAAACCGTGCACCTTTTTGCGATGCTGGAATATCTAACGTTCCGGCAAGAGCAACGGGTTGATTGGCGACAATGCCAACTGGTCGGCCTCCGAAAGTCGCAAAACATGTCACCAAGTTGGCAGCCCAACGCGGTTTGAGTTCTAAGAATTCGCCGTCATCGGAGAGTGAACGAATCACACTGCGCACGTCATAACTACCTGTAGACGTTGATGGAATGACATCGCCGGCTTCGGGTGTTAAACGATCGTTGTCATCGTCGGTATCCCAAAGCGGTGGTTCTTCATCGAGGTTGTTAGGAAAATAGGCGATCAAGTTTTCTGCAAAGGCAATGGCAGATTCGCGGTCGGCGGTGACAGCAGTAGCGGCGCCAGTGAATTTTTCGTGAGCCGATGCACCACCAAGTTCGGCGTTATCAATCGGAACACCGGTGAACTCGGTAACCATTGACGGTCCAGACACAAACGCGTAGGCCTGTTCGGTCATGATGACGTGATCGGCGATACCGAGCAGTAGTGCAGGCCCCGAAACTGCCGGACCATCAACGATGATGATGGTCGGCACGATTCCCGAGCAGTCGGTGAGTGCTTTTGCGGCAAGTCCCCAACTATGTAAAGCAGAGAAACCTTCGCGAAGGTCTGCTCCTGATGACGCCATCACAGCAATCAGCGGTAGGTGAGCATCGACTGCGGCGCGGGCTGCAGTTGAAATCATTGATGACGCATCAGATGACAAGGCGCCGCGATGATCGTCGGCAGTGACTTCGAGCCACACCACGTGGCGACCATTCAGATCTCGAATATCGGCTTGGGCGACGCCAGGCACCTTCGATCTCAACGCCACTGGATTCACAAGTTCTACAGTACGCCCTATTAAGACTTGAGCGGGAACGCGTCAGCGCCGACGTGTAAGCCGGGTTGACGACCGCCACGTTGATTGATGAGTTCACGCGCCAGGTTGAGCGCTTCTCGTGTGGGCGGGCCAGGACGGGGTCGTTTGCGTTGAACCCAGCCGACGACTCGCCGCGGAAGACCCGGAACAGTGATTCGCGAGAAGTCGCCGGTTAGCCAGTTGGGGATAGCGGTGGCCGGAACAATTGCGGCCCCGAAACCCTCAAAAGCGAGTGAGGTCATGAGTCGTACGCCGTCAATTTCGGCTTTGACGGTGAGATTGACATTGTGCGTGTCGGCCGCTCGATTGATAATGCGTCGCAGTGTGGCTGACTTAGGTGGCAAGACGAGTGGGTGATCGCCGAGAGCCGACATGGGCAAACTCTCGGCACCGTGCCACGGGTGTTTGCTGTGTACGAGCAAGACGAGGTCTTCAGCAAAAAGGGGCTCAACGAATAGCTCGTCGTTATCGACGGGTAAGTGAACAATGGCGGCGTCGATCTGTCCGGCCAACAAACGGGGGATCAGGCTCGACGTGCCACCTTCGGAGATAATCGGTCGGACGCCAGGGTGGGCTTGTTGTAGTCGGGTCAAGAACTGGGGCATTAACCAGCGTCCTGTTGTGCCGATGACGCCGAGACGGGTATCTCCCGTGACGACATCATCGAGGGCTGCGATATCGGCTGAAATGTCGTCAAACTCGCGCAAGATACGACGGCCTCGTTCAACAACAAGATTGCCCTCATCGGTGATTTGTCCCGTGGCTCGATCAATCAGGTTGATCCCGAGCTCTTTCTCAAGGCGGGCGATATGGGCTGACACATTGGACTGAACCGTAAAAAGGGCCTTGGCAGCCGCCGAGAAAGATCCATGGTCGGCAATGGCGACGAGCGAAGAGATCTGGCGGAGGTCCATCTCTAAAAATGATACTAGATATCTCCGCTATCTACTTGAGTTGTAGGTGCTGATAGGGCATACTTTATTTCGTAATCGCTGAGCGTTTCCCCCAAACGCTCACGAAAGATCCTCTAGCGAATCCCCCATTCGCAGGGAATCAGGTTGAGAAGCTCCGCATCCCCCATGCGGGGCTTTTCCCGTTCTTGGGTCAGTTCTGTTGCTGTCAGAAGCACCCAGGCAGAAGCACTACGAAAATACTGGCCCGTCGAATGTGTTCACGGTTGTAAACGATTCAACGGGTCGACGCGCGAGTTTTGTTGTTTGTTTGACGGGGTAGCCAAGAAAGATGGTGGCAGCGAGTGCCCAATTGTCAGGCAAGTTCAGTAGCGCGCCGGTTGTTGGTTCAACACGTGAAGCAAATGTTGTGATGACTCCACCTAAACCGCGAGCACGCGCCGACAACAACACGCTCCAACAAAATGGATAGATCGAAGCACCACCAGTGATGGTGGCTCGATCTAAGTCTTTGTCCATCATTGCTATCGAACCGAGATCGGCGGCAACTGCAAGAACAACCGGAACTGTCGCGATGTTGTCGAGTAAGTCATTGGGAACATTGCCAGGAG
>JBEDJE010000234.1:0-2974 GCA_041172985.1 Actinomycetota bacterium | reverse complement strand
TTGGGATCGCGTGGCAGGCATGCACGCCGAGAAGAAAATTATTGATGGTCGTGTTGTGGCGCCGTTGGCCGACCCAACTACTGCAGAGAGGGTTGGCGTAAAAGCACCCGCGACTGTTCTGCTTTTTGGTCCTCCAGGAACTGGTAAGACAACTTTCGCTAAAGCGATTGCTGGGCGGCTTGGTTGGCCATTTATTGAGTTGCTCCCCTCCAAATTAGAAAGCGGTGGGGATTCGATGTCGTCAGAACTTCGTCAAGCGATGAATGACTTGCTGCAGTTGGAACGTGCCGTTGTTTTTATCGATGAGTTTGACGAAATCGCATCGGCGAGAGAACGCAACCCAACAACAAAAGGGGTTGTCAACGAATTATTGAAGATGATTCCCTCGTTCCGTTCGACACCAGGACATCTCTTGGTCTGTGCCACAAATTTTGTTGGTGATATTGATTCAGCGGTGCTGCGTCCCGGCCGATTTGACTTGGTTATTCCTATTGGACCACCAGACCTCACTGCCCGTCTGGCGCTTTGGGAGGCTGCACTTTCACGTCTAGATCAACGTGGAGTTGACATTGAAAAACTTGCGAGAGAAACCGAGGGCTACACCCCCGGCGATGTTGAATTAGCCGCTCAGCGAGCAGCAACAGCGGCCTTTGACCGAATCCGTGAAGGCATTGAACCTTCATACATTTCTTCAGATGACCTTGATGTGGCGATTGCTCGCACGCGGGCTTCAGTCTCAAGTGATATTCGCAATCGCTTTAGTGAAGAAGCCGAGCGATTCGCTCGCGTGTAATCCTCTTGTAAAAGTCGGTAGCTGAGCAAAGATTAAAAATTAAGAGCGAAATCTCGTTTGTAAGGACATTCATTCGCTTGATGATTCGGGGCGTCGGGTCATGGCGGTGCGGACGTTTACCGCTTGAATGGCTACATCGTCAACATCATCGCCAACAACGGTGAGATGCCCCATTTTGCGACCGGGTCGAGCTTCGGTTTTGCCATAGAGATGCAGGTGGGTGCGAGGGTCGTTTTGCACCAGATCAAATTGAGGTTCGCCGTCGGCCCAACGATCTCCGAGAAGGTTGGCCATTGCCGTTGCTGAGTGGATCATTGATGGGTCGCCAAGTGCAGATCCCACCAAGGCGTGGACTTGTTGTTCAAACTGGCTGGTGTGCGCAGCATCAAGCGTCCAGTGACCGCTGTTATGCGGTCGAGGTGCAAGTTCATTCACAAACAGCATGTCGTCGGAGACAAAAAACTCCACGGCGAGAACACCGACGTAATCCAGTTTCTCTGCGATGCGGATGGCGGCTGCTTCGCCGCGTTTACGAAAATCATAGTCACCCGTAAATGGGGCAGTGCTGACGTCAAGAATCCCATCAATGTGCACATTGTGAGTAGGTGCAAACATGGCGATGGAGCCATCGGTGCCACGCGCAAGAATGATTGAAAACTCGGCATCGAGAGTGATCATCTGTTCAACAACACATGGAACATTGCCGACGTTGTCCCACAGTGAAGAAATTTCTGAGAAGTCAGAAATTTTCTGCTGACCTTTTCCGTCGTAGCCCAGTCTCGTTGTTTTCATGAGAAGCGGTGTGCTGAACGGATTTCTACTCGTATTGATTCCATAGGTACAGATACGTTCAATGTCTGCTTGAATTTCAAGCACTTCATATGGTGCAACAAGCAGACCAATTGATTCGCAAAATTGTTTTTCGTCCCGGCGGTTTTGAGCAATTGCTACACATGCGGGCGAAGGACGAACAGACACGTATTGAGCAAGAAACTCCAGCGACGAGACTGGCGGATTTTCGAATTCAATGGTGACTGCACTGCAGATGGCAGCGAGTTCTCTCAGTGCGTCGTTGTCGTCATACTGGGCAACGATATGCCTATCGGCATGTGCACCAGCTGGTGCGCTCGGGTCAGGGTCGAGGACTGCTGTTTGGTAACCCATCTTTTGTGCAGCGAGCACAAAATAGCTGCCGAGCTGACCTCCGCCGATAACACCAAGCATGGTTGACATCAGGCGGGGGGAAGAACGCTAGACACCGCATCATCATGGCGCTTGCGGCGATACTCGACAAGGGTTTTGTGCAGTTGGTCATCGTCGTGGGCCAAAAGTTCTATGGCAAATAATGCCGCGTTGATCGCACCGGCTTCACCAATTGCGAATGTTGCCACGGGTACTCCCGCAGGCATCTGCACGATGGAATAAAGCGAATCTTGACCCGCTAGGTGGGTGGTGGGAACTGGTACACCAAGCACCGGTACCAGTGTTTTTGCGGCCAGCATGCCAGGCAAATGTGCGGCTCCACCAGCACCGGCGATCATTGCCCGCAGCCCGCGCTGTTTGGCAGTTTCGGCGTATGCAAACAATTCATCGGGCATGCGATGCGCTGAGAGCACTTGAGTCTCATGGGGTATTGCAAAGTGCTCCAGAATTTCAACTGCACGGGACATGATTGGCCAGTCGCTGCTCGAGCCCATCACGACGCTGACAATTGGACCAGAAGTTGTTTCCACTCTCGTACCTTAGACGCACTGCTTATTTACACTTTGTAAAATTGTCTCCCTCTTGTCCTGACCCTTGAAATAGGCCCATCTTTTATGGGGCAAGTCACCTCGTAAGAATGGGGTTGGGAGGATGGATTGAAAACGGACTACTTGCCAAGAAGCAACTCAATGACGACACTTCTCTGAGCAGAACTTCACCTTGTCCCAATCTTTGGCCCATTTCTTTCTCCACTCAAACTTCAGCCCACAAGATTCGCACACACGCGGCGGATAACCATTCTTAGTTTTCGCCACTCGACTCATGCCCACAGAGTACGCCGAAATCCAAAGTTAAAAAAAGAACTCCGCAAGTCACTGCGCAAATTCGCGCCATTCGTCCTCAGTCCAATATTGGCGCAGCTCGGCCGTCACAAAATCGGTGACCCAACGAACTGTGTCAATCCAGGGCAGATCCTCA
>JBEDJE010000233.1:0-2976 GCA_041172985.1 Actinomycetota bacterium | reverse complement strand
GTCCGAGACAACCTCGACGGTTGCAAGCGCCTGTGGATAGTCCATCCGTGTCGGCCCGAGTACCCCAATGGTGCCCAATTGCTCTCCATCCACCACAACAGGCGCAATGACAACCGAGCAACTCGCCAGGGGTTCTATGCCATGTTCGGCACCGATCGAGAATGTCGCGTACCAAGGTCACCACCAAATATTGCTGTTCAAGTGTTTGCAAAACCTGACGCACCACATCAACTGCATCAAAGGCCGACGCCATCGACGAGGCCCCGCCGACAAACACCGAATCATCTTCGCCGTCATGTCGCAGTGCAGCATTCGCTTTCTGACAGATCGCGTCAACCCCGGCATCGCCACTCAGTGGAATCTCCCGCGCTCCCGCCAATACATGCCCGACGAGGTGTCGTTGCATGTGAACTGTTGCCGCTCCGAGACGAGTTTCAGAAACCTCGGCATCAAATTCAAGATGCTCACTCTCGACCGAACCATTTGACATCACCGCGACAACCATCGCTTGACGGGCTGACAGGCCAACGATTTGAACCGAACGAATTTCTGCACGTTCAACTTTGGGTCCAAGTACCACCGAGGCGTAATTGGTGAGACCAGCCACGAGGTGCGACGTACGCGCCAGCAGTTCTTCCATGCCGCCGTGTGCACCATCAAAGAAATCTCGCACCTGACCCACCTTGACGTCGTCGAGTCGTCCTGGCTGACTGAGGTGGTCAACAAAAAAGCGATAACCCTTATCGGTCGGAATACGACCGGCCGATGTGTGGGGTTGAGCTAAGAAACCTTCTTGCTCAAGAACGGCCATTTCATTGCGGACGGTGGCCGACGAAACGTTGATATCAGGCGCGGTTGAAATATGGGTTGAGCCAACGGGCTGACCGGTGCCGATGTATTCCTGCACCACTGCTCGAAGAATTGCGGTCTTACGGTCGTCCAACATGACAACAGCAATCTAGCGCACCGCCCCGACGACTCAAGTCCCCTCAACACCCATTGCTTTATAACGAGCCAAGGCTTCGTCACGCTCGGCATGATGATCAACAATTGGAGCGACGTATCCGATCGGCACGCCAGCTCCTTTTCGTTTTGCGTCGTGCGGAGCATGAATCAATGAAGCGGGCAAGGACTCAAGCTCGGGGACAAACCGACGCACATAGTCACCAGCCGGGTCGTAACGCTCACCTTGCAACATCGGGTTAAACACCCGAAAGTACGGCGCGGCATCGGTGCCAGTACCCGCTGTCCACTGCCAGCCATGCGAGTTACTCGCCAAGTCGCCATCAACGAGGTGCTTCATAAAGAATTTGGCACCCCACTGCCACGGTAGGTGGAGATCTTTCACCAAGAAACTGGCGGTGATCATGCGCACGCGATTATGCATCCAGCCGGTCTGGACTAATTCGCGCATTCCAGCATCGACAATTGGATAGCCAGTCTCACCTCGACACCATGCCGCAAATCGTTCTTCTGCGACTGGTCCAGAATCATGAACTAAACCGTCAAGTTTGCGATTCAGGTTCTTCCAACCTGTGTCAGGAAATCGGAACATCACATCGGCATAAAACTCACGCCACGCCAGTTCGCTGCGGTACACATCATGTGATTTGCTCGGCACCAAATCTGCCAACAATTGACGTGGGTGCACAATGCCCCAACGCAAAGCCGCCGACAGACGACTCGACCCATTCACAGATGGATCATTGCGCCGATCCGAGTATCCATCAAGACCTTCTTCACCGCGATGACGATATTCATTCCACTGATCAAGAACTGCCTCTTCATTAGACGGCGGTAAATCAAATTCAATGTCGGGTCGCTTCGGTGGACCTTCGCACTTAATGGTGGGTGCTCCGTACCACTGCGGATCACGTGGTGCGTCTTGCGGAGTCGCCCAACCAGCAGCTAACCAACGTTTAGAAAATGGTGTGAATACCGAATACGAGAGCCCGTCGTCTTTCGTGACAATGCCTGGATCAACTGCATACGACGAACTAACGCCATGCAGTCGCTTGCCAACACTCTTCAGCCTGTTTCCAACCTCGGCATCGCGACGGCGACCATAAGGAGCAAAATCGCGAGCGACGTACACATCATCGGCACCCACCTCTTCGGCAAGCGCAAGAATGACGTCAACGGGATCACCATGGCGATAGACCAAGGCCCGACCCATCGAGTTATCAAGAGCGTTTAAGGCGTCGCACATATATGCCACGCGAGGTGCCCCAGAATTCTTCAACAAATTCGGATCGACGACAAAAACAGGAACAACATCAGTGTGTTCGCCCAACGCTTTTAACAAAGCCGGATTATCAGCCAGACGCAGATCGCGTCGAAACCACATAATTGCGCGAGTCATCATGAAACCTTACAGATCGGGGAATCGCAAACGAATTGCGTTGCCGTGAGCGGGGAAACCTTCGATATCGGCGAGCGCCAGAACAGTTGGAGCCAAGCGACGCAAGGCCGCATTATCGGCACGAGCGATTGCTGTGCGCTTTAAGAACGCATCAACTGTGACTCCGCTCGTGACTCGCGCATAACCATTGGTTGGCAACGAGGCTGGCGGACCCAAAACAAAATTACCTGCAGAAAATGGCGTGTCTTGGCCAAGCAAAATTTCTCCGGCGTGCACGAGCATCTCGATCATCGACTCTTCAATTTCGGACCGAACAACTAATTGCAAGTGTTCTGGCGCAAACTCATTAGCAACCAGCGCAGCTTCAGCCATGTCTTTTACAAGTACGCAGCCACCGTTGATACCAAGCGATGACGCCGCAGCTTCGGCTCGCACCTCTGGCAACTGCGCAATCTGCTTTACCAATTCAACTTCGGTTGCGGCAGCCAATTCGGTGCTCGTGGTGATGAGCAAAGTGCAACTATCGGTGCCGTGCTCGGCCTCAATCAACAAGTCGGCCGCCAAACGAATCGGATCGGCCGAATCGTCGGCAATCACAACACTCTCGGTGGGGC
>JBEDJE010000232.1:0-3233 GCA_041172985.1 Actinomycetota bacterium | reverse complement strand
GCCGCCATCGATGATTGCGCCGCGCATTGCGCGCATGCGTCAATTGGCCGCCGATCAAGGTCGAACACTTACGTTCGGCATTCGTCTACATACCATCACTCGTGATCATGCCGATGATGCATGGAAAGAGACGCAGCGGTTTCTTGATCTTGTTGACGACAATCGTATGGCCGAGTCACAAGATCAATTCGCTCGCACGACATCGGTTGGTCAACAACGTATGGCATCACTGCATAAAGGCTCGAAAGAAAACCTGACGATTGCACCAAATCTCTGGGCAGGTTACGGACTCGTACGCTCTGGTGCCGCAACTGCACTTGTTGGTAATCATTCTGAAGTGGCTGATCGCATTGAGGAATACCACTCACTAGGTATTGACGAGTTCATCCTGTCGGGTCATCCTCATATCGAAGAGGCCTACTGGGTGGGAGAAGGTGTGATGCCCGAATTACGTCGACGAGGATTGCTGGCACCGAACCCGGCTCTGATCTCACGGAACACCGGCAAAGAAATCATCTATCCCAATACCGCCGGACGGTAGTAGTTCACGCACCCAAATGTTCGCGGATACTCGCGAGTGACGGATTAGTCATCGCGGTGCCATCGCTGAAAATGACAGTAGGAACTGTCTGATTTCCGTTATTGGCTTTTTCAACAAGCTCGGCTGCGCCCGGAACTTGCTCAATATCTACTTCTTCAAAATCAATTCCGACATCACGCAAATCGCGCTTCAATCGCTGACAGTAGCCACACCACTTTGTTGAGTACATCGTGAAATTCATGTTGTTCCTCTATTCAAGTTCTTTCATTGCCTCGTCAAGCGTATCTCTGACTATTGAGGCGAATACTGACACCTTCTCAACCGTGCTGAAACTATCTCGACTTCGATTCGGTGCCGCTGGTGCCTCTTTTGTAGATATTGAGGGCATTTCAATCAATATTGATTGTTGACCTGGCACGACTGCGTTCTGCCCTTGCCAAAGAAATGCAGTCTCGGGCGGGTTGGAGCCAGATGTATACAACACATCCATTCCCAACGCACTCACAAGTTGCGAACCGACTTTCTGGGCGAGCGAACCATTGAAATAACCAATCCAATTGAGCGGAGAATGCAGATATACGGTGAGGTCAGGAGCCACCAGTCGAGTAAACGCCATCAATGCCTTAGTTTCAGGAGCACTTTGGGTGAGTCCGTCTCGATTGAGATCAATACCACTTCCATTAGTCCTCGAACCAAGAAAATGTCCATCTGGATTCAAAGTAGGGATGAGCCACAATCCATAATTTTCGGGCGGTCGCTCGCGCAATTCATCCACGACAAAAGCTGGAGCACATTCATCACCATGAATCTGACCGACCACCAAGACCTGCGGACCCGAGGTTTGACCCCAGTGCTCCGCAATGATGGGAAGATTCCCATCAGACTTTCCAATGACCACAACTGAATCAGGCTTGTTCGGCGAACGATTGCCGAATCCCATTGAACCCTCAGTTATGAAATCGCACATTCCAACAGGAACTACTAATTGATCATCATTTACTTGCGTCGTGCTTGGCACCATTGGCGGCGGCACAGAAGTCGGATTTTCAGAAGTTGAAGGAATGGAAATTGAAGTCGCTGCAGACGAGACAACAGCAGTTTCTCCATTCACTGGAGACATTTCTGATGTACAACTCATAGACACTGCACACATCAAGAAGACACGAAGACGGAATTTAATTTGCATCTGGTCCGGCTAAAGCAATTTTGATCGCTTCAGCAACCTGTGGAGAACGGTAGCGCGCAAATTGATCTGAAATATGGTTGTAATCGCGATACACGATTCGACCGCCGATTTGTCCTGGGCAAACATCTGCCGTACAAAACCAGTCAACTGGATTGACATATGTTGCCGAGTGTTGCGCTGCCACGTCAGAGATGTACTTAATTCGTTCAGGAAACTCGGCCCTAGTCCTTGGATTGGCGCACTTAGAAATATCCGTCTTGTAACGAGCCAAACAACTTGGTATGTCTTCACCATTTGTCTTGGGCGTTTCTCCAAGAACCAACACTTTTGTACCTAGCCCAGCGACTGCCGAAATCGACTTGCCTAATCCTGCACTAAAGGCGGCAATTCCCCCGTTGTTTACTAGACGGAAGCGCGACAAGACAGGAAAGATCACTAAGTCGGGTTGCATTTCCCGAATAGTTGCATGAGCTCGTTTGTGAAACTCATCGCATTCCGGATACAGCAACTCTTCTCCATCAGGAAGTGCGTCTCGTCGTCGATAGGTGGGTACATCGGCCACCGGGCACGATGACTTAGTCATCGAGACCAGTTTCCAGTGATTGGTTCGAGCCGCGACTTCAAGAGCCCCGAACCATTGCGCGGCATGACTATCGCCAGTAAAGACAATGACGATGTCGCTCTGTAGATCTCCGAACTCACAGATGACTGGACTGATTGCTGCTGTTGAGGCATGACAACTGTTGTCGTAGAGCGGTGACTTACTCGCTGCCGCTGCACCGAGGGCGAAATTCTCGGGTAGCGGGCCAAGCGTTGCTGCTTGAGCAACATCGGCAAAAACACCTGAAATTTGGATCGGCGGCACCGTCGTCGTTGTGGTTGATGTCGTCGTTGTCGTTGTTGACGTAGTACTTGTCGACGCCACCGCCGTTGTCGAGGTTTCTTCGGTTGCCGATGTAGCCGTGCCACATGCGGATAGGACCATTAACCCAACGAGGATCGTCAGTCGCCGAGTCATACGAGGAGTTTACCCCTGAGCCCAGATGCTTCTCAGGAGCACAGTAACTAGGGGCAACTAGGGACTTAGTTGTACGGTACAAGGTTGAGATGTTGTCCAAATTGCTTAAAAACAAGCTGGTTCCCTACCGCCACCTTTTGATTATTTGATTATCGTCGTCGTCTTTCAAGCAATTCAATCCGTCGCCGGTTTGTATCTACCCACATTGAACGCCGACATCATCAACAAGGGAATTGCCCGTGGCGATACGGGCTACATCTGGCGTATGGGTTTTGTCATGGTGCTCGTGACGTTCATCCAGGTCGTGTTGTCTATCGCTGCAGTCTTTTATGGGTCTCGCGCCGCGATGGGATTTGGTCGAGATACCCGTACGGCACTTTTTCATCAAGTCAATAACTTCTCGTCACGCGAAGTTGCGCATTTTGGTTCGCCTTCATTGATTACGCGCATCACTAACGACGTGACACAAGTGCAGATGTTGGTTTTGA
>JBEDJE010000231.1:0-2983 GCA_041172985.1 Actinomycetota bacterium | reverse complement strand
TGGGCAAAGATCGGCACGCGATGACGATGAACCGCATCGGTGATGCGCTTGTAGCCAGGGATCACGTCGCGATGAAAACCGTGAATGAGTTTCTCGTAGGGCCAGTCGGTGGGGTGCGTGCTGTGCTCTTCGGTGATGATGAGCCCGGCGCCGCCAGCTGCACGCGCCGCGTAGTAGTCGGCGTGTTGCTCGGTGGGCTTACCATCGCGGGCGTAGTTGGTGAGGTGGGCGCTAAAGACGATGCGGTTGCGGGTCGTCACCGGCCCGAGTTCAAGAGGTGTCCATAAATAGCGGTAGCCCACGACGTAGACGCTACGCCTCGCCTAGGGTTGATGCCTATCTAGGGTTGACGATTTCGGGGGGATTTATGAAAGATCTACAGGGCAAGGTCGCAGTTATCACGGGAGCCGCCAGCGGGATTGGACGCGCCATGACCGATCGCTTCATTGCGGCCGGAATGAAGATTGTTTTGGCCGACGTTGACGAGATCAAATTGCGCAATGTCGAAGCCGAGCTCACCGAAAATGGTGCTGACGTTTTCCCGGTCACAGTAGATGTGTCATTAGGCGAAAGTGTTGAAGAACTTGCACGCAAGACCCTCGAAAAATACGGTGCCGCACATGTGTTGTGTAACAACGCAGGTGTTGCTGGTGTGGGCGATCAGTGGACCGGGCCGATGAGTGTGTGGGACTGGGTCATCAATATCAACTTGTACGGAGTCGTACATGGCATCCGCTCGTTCTTGCCCATCATGCTCGACCAAAACGAAGGACACATTGTCAACACGGCTTCAATGGCCGGCCTCATTGCGATGCCAGGGTTTGGACCGTACAACGCAACCAAGCACGCAGTCGTTGCAATGAGTGAAGGTTTATTTCTTGAACTCGAAGCAAAAGGTTCGGGTGTGAGTTGCAGTGTGCTGTGCCCAGGATTCGTGAAGACTAGTTTGACGACCGATATCAAATGGAGCGAACGACTTGGGGCCCAACCACCAGATCCGACCGATCCGATTGGTTCAATGATGAACGAAATGTTGAAGGCTGGCGTCGAAGATGGAATACCCGCGAGCGATGTGGCGCAACAAGTTCATGATGCAGTTGTGGCTAACCAGTTTTGGATCTTGACTCATCCAGATTTTCGTCAGGCACCAGTTGAGCGCATGCAACGAGCTGCTGCTCAACAAAACCCCACTCTTGGCTAACCAAATCTTGTGAATCAGTGGGCGGCGGGGGCAGTGCCGTCAGCTTTTTTCTTCGGTGGCGGCACGCCAACCGAAACTGACTTCTCGGCCCAGTCTGGCCAACGACGACGACTCACAATGCTGAGGGTGCGCAACAACTTCATTGCGACTTCGTCTTCTTGAGCCGGACGTGATTCGATCACGCCATCACTGATCATGCGCGAGATGACTTCTTCGCCAAGTTCGGTGCGAACAATGGTGAGTGTCCAGTCGTTGTCTTTGCCAATTCCGCCAGTTGAGATGTCGGCATGTTCGGCCGCAAAGTCGGGACAGCTCTTGCAACCTTCGCGAGTCCACTGATGGCATTCCTTGAGATCGATTTCGTGGAACGAACCGTCCTTCATCCAAATCTGGAAGGCGCCCTTAATGTTCATCTTCACCATGTCTTGCTTCTTCAAGCCGTACTTGGCTTCGAAGAGCTCTTCAAAGATGGCGTCGTCGAAAGTCTTCGAGCACAACAAACCAATGTTGAACAAGAAAGGCTTACCTACTTTGCCGGCCTTTCGTTCCCACATCACGGGCGGTGACGATGTCTGACAACCCATGCCAACGAGTGCGAGTTTTGTGAGGCCTTGTTCTTTGGCTTCACGCAACGCGAGCGGATTGGCACAGTACGTGTAGCGCGAGCCAGCAGTTGCCAACACTTCTTCTTTGTTGCGAGCAAGAGCGGGCTTGGCCTTCCATGCGTCGTCAACTTCGACACCACTCACAAGTGCGCCTTCGATGTAATCGTTCTCCATAAGCCAGATCAACATGGCCGACACGAATCCACCGTCTTGACCCTTTTCGTGCTGCACCTTGTCGGTCGCACGGGTCAACAACAATTGGCGCCAGATGCCCGACATTTCTTCGGGCTCACGGGTGCGACCAAAAAGATGATTGTCGGCGGACTCTTCCCACTTGCGGAAGCGTGGGCAAGCGCGGGTGCAGGTGGTGCAACCCTTTTCGCCATGGATGCAGTTGTCGAGACCGAGTTCTTCTTCAATGTGGAAGGGCTTGTACTTGCCCTCTTCGTGTTCGTAACCGATCACGTCGTGCGGGCAGGTGACGACGCAGCCAGCGCAACCCGTGCACAGACCAGTGGTGATGACCTCTTCGTAGAGTTCTTTCCACTGGGCGGTCCAGCGTTCGGCTTTTGGCGGTGCAGACTCGGTAATTGTCATGGGTTTCAATCTACGCTGAGGAAAGGTGGTCTCAGGTAGCCGAAGTGGCACTAATGACCACAGAATTTTGAGGAAAACCATGGGAATGATCGGCGAGCGCATACTCCGTACGGAGGACCCAGATTTAGTCACGGGCCGCGGAACCTTTATTGACAATCTGTCGTTACCTGGCGCCGGTCATGTGGTTTATGTGCGGTCAAGCGTGGCCCACGCGCGAATCATCAACATTGATACCAAGGCGGCCTCGTCGATGCCGGGGGTCTTGGGCGTCTTCACTTGTGCCGACCTGAACGCTGATGGTCTGAATTTTGTACCGATTGATATGCCACTTTTGCCTGCCGGTATTCGTCGCCCCGCGCTGGCTGATAGCACAGTGCGCTTCGTCGGTGAATTGATTGCAGCCGTTGTTGCCGAATCACGCGCTCAAGCAGTCGACGCAGCCGAACAAGTTTTTGTTGATTACGACGCGCTGCATGCGGTGGTCGACCCCGAAGAAGCACTCGCTGACGAAACCTTGTTGTTCCCCGATTTTGGAACCAACACCATTGTCAATCTTGAAGCGGGGCAAGCGGCTGATTTC
>JBEDJE010000230.1:0-2919 GCA_041172985.1 Actinomycetota bacterium | reverse complement strand
GTCAATGAGTGGAGCACTTTCTACCAACGCAGATCGGGCGACAACCTCACACGCCTGCCTGATTTGGGAGTTTGAAGGCACTTGATCTGTTGAGTAATCCAACAACGGAAAACGCATCCACCGAGCGTTTCCTCTGAGGTCGATGACTTCCGAGTTTGTCTCGTCCAATTCAAGATTCTGTTTGTCACCAACATCGGCTGAATCCACCACAATGGTTGATATCCCAAGCTTGGGTCCTTGACGAAGAATGATCTGCAGCAATTCGTCCCTTGATTTATTACGTTGCTTTTCGCGTCCCAAAATAACCAGGACTTGGAATGGGACTTTTTCTTCGCCACGACGGTCATCAATAAATTCGCCGAGAGAACCCCATCCTCCCTGCAGAACCTGACTGTTCTGAGTCATTGACTCTTTGATTGACCGTAGCAGTGCATCAATTTCTTGATCAGTTGATGCAATTCTCGGGGCAAGAGCGGTGTTGATATCGCGTAGACGTACAAAGGGGGAACAAATGGACGTCACGTCAGGGTCTATGACATTCAATAAAAGTTGGCCGGGCGTATTTTGCACGAGAAGCCTGGTTAGAACTCCTTGGATCAGGTTGGCAGCTTGTTCAGTGCGTTGAACTCGAATCACAAGATTACTTACGTTGAGTAAAGGCACGATGCAAGGAGTCCTACGAGAATTCTCGGCATTAGTGCCGACAGAAATACCGCCGACTCTGACCAATTCGGTTCTTGGCCGAGCACCTATCGATTCGTAATTGATTTCCTCTTGCGTAAATGTTCCGGTGCCTACGGCACTTTCTATTTCTTTCAGTTGTTGATCAAGCGCAACAAATGAAGATACGGCCTGTTCATATAGCTCTTTCCGTAAATCAGCGAACTGATTCCCTAAGATGGCTTTTTCTCGCTGAACTCTTTGATTTTCCGAATCAAGTTCTCTCTGTCGCTCTAACGTTTTATTCCAACGGGCTTGAGACAGTGAATCTGTGAAATTTCGTGCTGTTTCGGTCAGAACTCGATATTCGCCTTCAACACTTGATTGTGGAGTCGTATCTATGACATCAGTTGTTTTAGGAGGCACAACAACCACTGGGGGTAATAACTTGCTGACGACTTCTTGTTTGTCTACTACTTCTTGTTTGTCTACTACTTCTTGTTTGACTACTACTTCTTCAGTATCTGCGATGGCCTCAGTCTCAGATGTGAAATGTGTGCTCCCACATTTGAGGCAACGAGAACTAGACGCACGTTTAGAGAGCGCTCCACACACCGAGCATTGTTTCGCTTGCGGATTCACGATTAATTCAGGTCCACACCAATTGGCTTTTGTGGCCAAGATACGCGATTTTCCAGCCACATAAATTTGATTCCTGAATGAACATCTTGGATGTATTTCATCTCGCTGAGCGCATAGAACTCTAATTGTCCGTCAACCGGTCCATTGAAGACGATTTCCCAAAGACGCTTATTCGCTTGAGCATGGTGAATCGGCAACCAAATGAACAGAGTCAAGATTGAGACAAATGAACGAAGTCGATGACTTCCGGTAAACATTTTCTCATCACATCGTTCAGCCCACATTCTGAACGGCCGAACGAGCACTTCCAGTGATGCAACCCCGTGCGCGCACCAAGCAGCCGCCGAAACTGCCTTGCGGAAATCAGTTACTTTTTCAGCTGAATCGATAGGAAGAAACTTGCGTGCTGCTTCTAATGCAATCATTGCTGACTCAAGTCGAATACCCGCATCGGTTGGATCACTTTCAACAGCCCGAAGAGCCATCTCTAGTCCTCGCCACATATCTGGAGTTCGTATGAGGGCTCGGGCAATGACCAATAGTGTCGGAACTGGGATGCCGCCAAGTTTGCGAACAATTTCTGCTTCAAGTAACAGAATTTCTTCATGCCTACCAGATGCCGCAAGCAGAGTGCTCAACGTCCACCAAGCCGTGACATTTGTTGGCTCGTTTTGAGTCACTATTTGGCTCGTTCGAATGGCTTCATTCAAATCGGCATTCGACACTTGAAATTCAGTGCCCACAGCAGAAGCGACGGCGAAGGAAAACAAGATTGCAACCTCGGTCGACTCGGGCCACTGATTCAAACCTTCTCGAGCAGTATCAATAGCTCTCTGATATTGGCCGCGGGAGGTCAAGACCTCAACTAGTTCAAGCAATTGTTCAATCGATGAGAAATTCGGTGGAGGGAGTTGACGCGACTGTTGTTGCGTTTGCGAACCCGCAACGACGCCTTCGGGGAATGAACCACCCTTCAGCAAGTAGTCCTCAAGTTGCCGAACAATGTCTTTAACTAGTTTGGCTATTTCTGCACCACCCGGTCCGTTCGACCGACTGTGCCATCTGCGACGTTTTGTGTTGATATTTGTCGCCAGTTCAGTTTCAGAACTAGGAGGAACTCCGAAATACTTGAGTGCCTCTACTCGCGTCGCGGCAGCTGGTCTCTCGACGAATATCCAGTCGGTATTACTCTCACTCATTCGAAATCAAGTCCCTTCAAGAAATCTCTCGCCTTATCGCGTTCACTCGTGCTCAATAATGTTTCGTGTTTCAAATTGATCTCACAGATGAAGTCGCCGGTTTTCCCGTCAAATGCCTTCACTTGAATCATCTGATCTGCGTCATACGACATCGAGATACGAATCGGATGACTCATCGGTCGTGGTTTGGGAAAGTTGCCTAATGATTCACCGAGTTTGCGGACAAACTGAATATCAACTTCGTCGCCCTCGTTAAGTTCAAGTTGAAGTTGCATTTGGTCCTCTGTGATCGTAAAGGCTTCAATCTCTCCAGACGCCGGGATTCGTGAACCTGATGGAATGATCACTCGGTTGACCATTTTCTCGCCTTCCAAAAGACTGACACCTAAGCCGTGACTCGCTACATCGACAGGTAACG
>JBEDJE010000229.1:0-3164 GCA_041172985.1 Actinomycetota bacterium | reverse complement strand
CTTTGCCTTATTAACTTCAGGCTCATTGATGTCGTACGTGCCGCGGTTGCCAATTGCAGATTTAATTTGCTCTGGTTTAAACACGCCAAGATTTTTAGCCATGTCTGGAGAGTAAAACGAATCAAAGCCTAACTTTTGGATTGCTTCCAAAACGTCTGGGCTTTCTATTGATTGCCAATACCCATCTTTTATGTCTTTAAGCAGTTGTTTATCTTTTATGATTGAACTGAGTTTGTGTATGTGAGATGGGATTTCGTAATCAAACGGATTTTCAGCACGAACGTGCACGGGCATGATGTTTTGCCCAGCAGGCTCCCCGCCGCCCGGGTATTGGTCGGCAACTTTAGGGTCAGGTGTAACAAAAGTATATGGTCTAAATTCAGAGATGTCTTCGTCAGTACCGTGGTACATCACGTTTTTTTCTTTTGACTTCTCAAGGTACTTAGCTTTGTTGGCTTCACGCTGAGCCAAAGGCAAGACACCCTCCTGTTGACCAGAAGCTTTAGCTCTTGCCGCCATACGCCTGATCTCAGCCTCAATCTCTGGGTTTGTCAGGGAGTTAGGAACTACGTCGGCAAGGTATCTGTTCTGATCCCTAGCAATCAATGCCTTGATAGCCTCAGCTCTAGGAGCCATCTCTTGACGCATCTTGGCAAGCTTGGCAAGTTGTGCCTGCTTAATGGCTGACTTGGCTACGCCACCACCTGTTCCGTACTGCGGCTCTTCTTCAGGCTCAAGCATCTGAGAAGCCGCACCAGCGCCAGCAGTTGGGATGCCAACCTGTTGGTACAGGGGTAGACCCTTCTGCTTGATGGACTCACGCATCTCTGGTGTGATGGGGAAGTTGTGCACGGCAAGTGATCCGCGTCTTTGAGCTTCTGCCCAAGCCTCTTCTGGTGTGGCAAAGCGAGAGATGATGTCAGGCGATGTTGCTGACTCAAGGCGATATGGCAACGGATAGTTATCACGGTTCACCTTGAACCCGCCAACATCAACAGGCATCAGATCAACCTTGGCGCCCTTTTGACTGGCGGCATACAACTCTTCGGCCATTTCGGCATCGGCCAGCGAGTTGACCTTGATCGTGATGTGGCCCTTGTCGCCCATGGCTCCTTCGCCACGAATGAGATCGATCAGACGGCTCCGCAAATAATCCGGCGCAACGAGAAGTCGTTTGTATTCGACATCGCGGCTGTAACCAGTGAGGTGATTAAACAATTGCGCGGCATCAGTCGTGATGTCGGGCTCGCTCGTGATGTAGCCGAGGTCTTCGTACAGCCGAGCTGTACGCGAGTTGTAGTTGCCGGTACCGAGGTGAACGTAACGCCGCAAACCATCGCTGTCTTCGCGCACAACCAAAACACATTTGGCGTGAGTCTTGAGACCAACGACGCCATACACCACGTGCACACCAGCGCGTTCAAAAGCCTTTGCCCACGTGACATTGGTGGCTTCATCAAAACGAGCCTTCAATTCAACAAGCACTGCAACTTGTACACCACGTTCGGCAGCACGAATGAGATGCCGCGCAATCGGACTATCGCCACTGGTGCGGTACAACGTCATCTTGATACTTTGCACGCGCGGATCATCGGCGGCTTGCGATAAAAACTCTTCAACTGAACTGGCAAAGCTTTCATATGGATGATGAAGCAACAATGCTCGTTCACGAACAACTGCAAAGATTGAACGGTCAAGTTCTTCAGCAGCGGCTAGACGTCCCGCTGTCACCGGTTGCCACTGATCATCCTTGAGATCGGGGCGATCGACTGCATGCATCTGCCACAAACAAGTCAGATCAACGAGCCCATTGACTGCGATCACGTCGACTTCAGTCAGGTCATGTTCTTCAGTGAGAAGTGACAACATTTCGGGCGAAACATTCTGATCAATTTCAAGTCGGACAGCGCGCCCAAAACGACGACGACGTAATTCAATTTCAACCGCTTGCAACAAATCGTCAGCATCTTCATCTTCGAGTGAGAGGTCGGCGTTACGCGTCACACGAAAAGTCGTGGAATGGGCAACTTCCATTCCAGGAAAAAGTGAACCAAGATTTTGAATAATCACTTGTTCGACGGCTACAAATCGCGTGCCGCCCGGAAGCGCTAAAAGCCTGGGGAATAGCGTCGGAACCTTGACCCGAGCAAAACGTTCTTCGGACGTTGACGGATCGCGAACGATTGTGGCCACGCTTAATGCGAGGTTGGACACATACGGGAAGGGGTGCGCGGGGTCGACAGCCAGTGGTGTTAAGACCGGGAAAATTCGACGTTGATAAAAGTCGTCAAGGTACGAGATCTCATCAGCAGTGAGATCGGTCCAGGTGCATAACTCAACACCTTCACGCTTGAGTTGTGGCAACAGCACGTCGTTCAATAGTCGTTGCTGCCGTTGCGACAACTCTTGGACTCGCGACAAAACTTGAGAGAGCTGTTGCGCCGGCGTGAGACCGTCGGGCAAACGCTTCGTGATGCCGGCAGCCTCTTGATCTTTCATGGCCGCAACGCGGACTTGGAAAAACTCATCGAGGTTCGATGAAAAGATGGCGCAGAACTTCAGTCGCTCTAAGAGCGGGATACCGGGCTCGGTTGCGAGACGCAGGACGCGCTCGTTGAAATCAAGCCAACTCAGTTCTCGGTTTAATAAACGATGATCCACGCGGATCCCATTCAATAGTCAGCACCGACATCATGTCGGTGTATTTACCTGATGTTCAGGAAAGATTTTCGTCGAAGCCGAGATCCCACTCGACGGTGACGTTCTCGCGCTCGCCATCACGCTGGATGCGCTCACGATTGCGCTTGAACTGCGGATCGGTATAGGGCAAGAGAACTAAACGAAAGTCGCCAACGACGTCCCAGTGCGGGGCTACGGGGCCGAGGAACACGATGCGGACATGTGCTCGAGATTGTGCTGAGGTATGTAGATCGGACATGAGGCTCCTTGGGTGCGAAATGCCGTTGGTTTGTCGAGATTTCGGTCAATTTTCTGGTCTGTGCCAAAAAACTTACTGATTTCTCCACGGAAAAACCGCTGGTCAGGCAAACCCTATCGGCGAGACTGCCGTGTCAGAACTAACCCTGACTGGTTCCCCCGAGCCAGACATGGTTAACTGAAAGCGGTTGGGAACGACAACAACCCCGGTGAACGTCTCATTGGGG
>JBEDJE010000228.1:0-3889 GCA_041172985.1 Actinomycetota bacterium | reverse complement strand
CAACCACATTGACCTGATGGTGAGCAACCGTCTTTGGGTGACGTGATGTCTAATTCGTCTCTCAGGGCAGCCAATAGGTGTGGATGTTCAGCGCTCACTGAGACGTCTTGCCCATTGACTTGCAACGAGATTCTTGAACTAGCTCGTTGATGAGGGTTCTGCACAATGTCAGTCATGTGCTTTCCGATCTAATGCCGCAACGTTCTGGGGCGAGACAACTGTGCCGCGCTGTTTCGTAATACGCTGATACACCTCGGGACGGCGATAACGATCGAAGTTGAACAGAGTTTCCTTGTAACGCTGACACCAATCAAGATCGCAGGCTGCAACGATAAGTTCATCATCAGTAGTGAGCGTTTGGGCAACTATCTGTCCGCTCGGAGCGACGATGCAAGATTGACCGAGTGAATCGACGCCTTCTTCGACGCCGCCTTTAGCAACTCCGACAACCCACGTACCGTTTTGGTAGGCGCCAGATTGCATCACGAGAGAGTTATGGAATCCCTGCAAAATATCTTGACTCGGGTCCGGCACGTAATGAATCGGCGTGTTGTAGCCACACAAAATCATTTCGACACCCTGAAGACCCATTTCGCGATACGACTCCGGCCAGCGACGATCGTTGCAGATCATCATGCCGAATAGACCACCGAATGCAGCCCACACTCCGAAACCTTCTGGACCTGGTTCGAAGTAATAACGCTCAGCATGCTGAAAAGGGCGGTCAGGTTCGTGGTGTTCGTGACCAGGTATATGAACCTTGTGATACTTGGCCACCACGGTGCCATCACGTTCAACCAAAATCTGTGTGTTAAAGCGATGGACCACACCTTGTTCATCAGGTTCGGTCAGTTCTGCGTACCCCAATGAGAATCCAATTCCTACCCAAGCTTCTTGGCCTCATCAAAGAGAGGTTGAGTTTCAACGCTTGGCATCGACTTTTCATACCAATGATCAGCTTCAGAGATGTCGTCGACAAACCAGCGAGGGAAAAATGTTGTCAGTGCCAATTCGGGAAAAACAACAAGATCGCATGATCGTGCCTTTGCTTGTTGCAAAAGCTTGATCAAACGTTGAACAACGCTCGCACGCGAATCAGTTTTTTGAATCGGACCGAGTTGAGCGGCTCCAACAACTACGACGCGTGATTGCAGAGTCATCATTTGCTTCCATTCTGAAGTGCGATGTCAAGATGAGGGAGGTCAAGATGAGCGAGTGTCCACATGGCGTCCAACAGGATATTGGCTCCGGCGACAAGGTCGTCAGTGCTCGTGAATTCGGCAGGATTGTGGCTGATGCCCTCAACCGATGGGGTGAAGATCATTGATGTTGGGCACACTCGAGCCAGCATTTGAGCATCATGACCTGCCCCCGAAGGCATGCGCATCACTGAGCGGTTGTGTGTCTTGGCCAATGTTTCAACCAAATCAATCAGACGTTCATCAAATTGAACAGGTTCAAATCGAGCGAGAACCTTCGACGAAACCCGAACACCCTCAGTTTCGGATAACTCTTTGATCTTCTGCGCGATCTTCAATTCAACTTCTTGAAGAATGTTTTCATCAGTGTTACGAACATCGAGCGTCAGCGTTGCGCTCTTCGGAACCACATTGATCAAGTTCGGTTGCACATCGATTTTTCCAACAGTGCACACTTGATTACCGCCATACTCTTGGGCGATCTGACGGAGAAAAACTGTGATCTCTGCTGCGATATATGCGGGATCGTGTCGCAATGACATCGGCGTCGTTCCTGCATGATTACTTTGCCCCATAATTGTGACTTCTTGCCACGAGATTCCTTGAACACCTG
The DNA here is from genome assembly GCA_041172985.1 of Actinomycetota bacterium. GTDB lineage: Bacteria > Actinomycetota > Acidimicrobiia > Acidimicrobiales > Ilumatobacteraceae > Casp-actino8. Next base: position 2,077 of record JBEDJE010000228.1, on the reverse strand, counting down.
TTACCGCGCCAATCTGGACACCTTCTGCCTCGAGGCGAGGGCCCTGTTCTATGTGCAGTTCAATAAAGGCATGCGGCGGCACGCTTGGACACGGAGAGCTCCCGTCGTATCCGATCCGCTGCAATTCATCTCCGAGAACTGCACCGTCTATAGCAATCGTGTCGAGCGCAGTCTCAAGTGACAAACCGCCAACGTAGACCAGCGCACCCAACATGTCGGGTTGGAAGCGGGCTCCCTCTTCGTTAGTAAATACTCCGACCGAAAAAGGTCGGGCTGGTTTTAATCCCGCAGTCATCAAAGTTTCAATAACCTCGAGGCCAGCGAGCACCCCGAGGTTCCCGTCGAAACGACCACCGGTTCGAACAGTGTCAATATGACTTCCTGTCATGACAGCAGAACCACTTCCGACATTCCATGTTCCGACAATGTTGCCCACGCCATCGATTGAAATTTCGAGACCAAGATCTCGCATCCAAGCCACGATGAGATCACGACCATCTCGATCGTCATCGGTGAGAGCGAGGCGGCAGGAACCTCCTCCTTCGATTGGACCCACCTTGGCGAGGTCGTTCAGGCGTCCCATTAAGCGATCCTGAGAAATCAGTACGCCCTGAATTGAGGGGAGATTCACTTCAGGAAAGGGACTGGTGTGCGACACGGGCTAAGTTTACATTTTGTAAAGGCAAATGCCGATGACCCTGGGTCGGCCAAACGACAAGAATCGGATCCAATGACTGGCAGCGAAATCACGGTTTTGTTGTTGGCGGTCGGAATAGCCGCGGTTGTGCAAAATATCGTCGGATTTGGCTTTGCCCTTTTGGCAGTGCCCCTGATGGTTCTGGCCGTGGATCCCCACGACGCAGTGATTGTTGCAACCTTCTTGGGGTTGGGCAGTTCTTCGTACCAAGCATTCAATGGTCGTCGCGACTCGCAGTGGCACCTCGTTCGTCGCTTGTCTCTTTCAGCCTTGGCTGGCATTCCTGTCGGTCTCTTGGTTTTCAACCAAGTCAATGAACGGGTTTTGAAGGGCTGTCTCGCAATCGGAATCTTTTTGGCGATCTTGCTTTTGTCACGCAACACAATGAGTTCTCGTTCAGATGCACGACTCGAGATCGCAGCAGGTGTTTTGAGCGGAGCTTTATCATCATCCTTATCGACCAATGGACCACCTCTTGTCGTAGCGCTTCAAGGTCGTGGACTTCCGATCGCTCAGTTCCGAGCAACCATCAGCGCAGTTTTCACAGTTTCAGGAATAGTTACTCTTGCCTCTTTTGTGGGCATGAAAAAGGTGACTGCAGACTCCATCTTTGGAATGCTGATCAGTCTTCCAATTCTCGGTTTAGGAATACTGCTCGGACAAAAACTAAAACCGAAACTCAATGAGGAGAACGCACGGCGATTCGTTTTGCTGTTACTTGGAGCGGCGGGAGCGTCTGCGCTGATCGGATCACTTATCGGTTAACCGGCAAAAATGGTTGTCCACTGATCTTTTGCCATCGGCTTCAATACAAAATTGTGCTGCTGAACCTGGGCGAGTGTTTCGCACGCGGGTTGCGAATACTGATGACCCGGATAAATGATCGTTGAGCTTGGAAGACTGTTCAGAGTCTGCAAGCTGTGATACATCATCTCTGGATCGCTCCCGGGCAAATCTGTTCGACCGCATCCATCTAGAAAAAGCGTGTCTCCGGAAATCAAACACCCGTTAACCAAGAAGCACTGCGACCCGGGAGTGTGACCTGGCGTGTGAACCAAGGTGATGTCAATATCGCCAACTTTGACAATGTCACCAGCCTCATGGGCAACGAGATCTGTTTCAGAAACACCAGTTGTACGTAGTACCCAAGGGGCTTCTTCTTTGTTGACATGAATACCCACCGATCCATGTTCAAGCAGTCGGGAGATTCCTTCAATTCGATGGTTCATCATTGAACCGCCGATGTGATCGGGGTGATAGTGGGTCGCCAACGCGCCGGTGATTTTCATACCGTCGTTGGCCGCAACAGCCATCAGGTCATCAACGGCATAAGCGGGGTCAATCACCATGCACTCGCCAGTTGAACGGTCTCCAATGAGG
>JBEDJE010000227.1:0-3008 GCA_041172985.1 Actinomycetota bacterium | reverse complement strand
CTTCAGATTCTCGTGACCAATGACGATGGCATCGGTGCTGATGGAATCGATGTCATCGTGCAGGCTCTGCTGCAAATGGAAAATGTCGAGATCACTGTCGTTGCCCCACTTGAAAATCAAAGCGGTAGTGGTGGTAAGACGACCGAAGGTGCATTGACAGTGACTGATGCAACGACGAAGAGCGGTTACGCCGCCAAAGCAGTAGCTGGTTTCCCTGCCGACACCATTGTTTGGGCTATCGACCAAGGTGGAATTGACTTTGTTCCTGATCTTGTTGTTTCAGGAATCAACAACGGCCAGAACTATTCGCTGGAGATTGTCTCAGCATCTGGAACGGTTGGTGCGGCACGGGCAGCAGCAAAGCGCAACATCCCGTCGGTTGCAGTGAGCCAGGGTCTCTCTGATGCACCTGATTACCCGACAGCAGCAGAGGCTCTCGTGCAATGGGTACAAGACCATCGCGACGAATTGCTTGCTCGTGCAGACGGTGACGCCGTGACCGAGTTCGCCAGCATCAATGCACCGACCTGTGCTGAGGGCTTAACGATTCGTGGAGTGATTGAAGTGCCGATCGAGTCGCTAGGTACTTCGGATTACAACGCGAACAATTGTGCATCAACCGTTGAGCCCACTGGCGACGTGAGTGGATTCCAAAATGGTTATGTCACGATTACCAAACTGCCCGTGAGCGGCGCGCCATTCACTGACTGAGCTATTTACTCAGTACTGATGCACCGACACGACGGCGATGGTATGTTGCATCGCCGTATGCACGCATAAGTGCCCACGACTTCTTCATCCACAGTTGAAGATCGGCTTCCCAGGTGTAACCAATTCCGCCGTGCACTTGCATCGTTGAACGACTCGCTCGGTACGCAGCTTCACTGGCGAGAGCTTTCGCCATGCTGATGTCACGAACTGCGGTCGCAGCACCAGTGCTGGCGCTCCATGCCGCGCGATAGGTGGGTGCTTTAGCGAATTCGACTTTGAGCAAGGCATCCGACATCAGATGTTTGACAGCCTGGAACGAACCGATGGGCTTGCCGAATTGTTCGCGTTGACGGGCGTATTCGGCGGCGACTTCGATCATGCGCTCAGACGCACCAATGAGGTATGCGGCACTTGCGAGTGCCATCACATCTGATGCGGCCAGGCCAAAAACTTCAGCAGACGCACCTGTTTCAGTTCCACCAGAAATTGTGAACAACTGGCGGCCGCCGTCAATGCCATGAGCATCGGCGTGAGAAAAGCCAGTAATCACAGCTTCATTGCGTAAAACAAGATCGGCGACTTGGGCATGAGCAACATACGAACTGTTGTCAACCCACAATGTTGCGATCTGCGAACCATCAACAAGTGAAGGTCCCCAAGACGTATTGGCGAGTGCTGGTGCGGCGACTGCCATGTGCTCAAGCACGGGGCCAGGTACTCCCGCACGACCCAATTCTTGGAACAACAAAATTGCGTCAACAAAATTGCCACCCATGCCACCAGCAGATTCGGGAACGAGTATTGACAGCACGCCCATATCGGCAAGGCGTGCCCACAACTGTGGGATGTGTCCAGTGTGGTCTTCCCACGCTTCGCGGACGTGTGCCGGCGTGCATTCGTTGGCGAGCAGATCTTTGAGTCCAGCGGCAAACATGCGTTGATCTTCGGTGAATGAAAATTTCATAACGTCACATTCCCTTCGGCAACTGCAACACGCGGTCGGCGATGATGTTGCGTTGAATTTCGTTGGTGCCGGCGTAGATCGGCCCACTTAGTGAGAACAAGAATCCATCAACCCAACGTTCGAAAGGTCCTTCCATTCGTTCGGCTTCGGGTCCCAGAATCTGCAGAGCGATTTCGTGGATGCGCACATCCATTTCACTCCAGAAGATTTTGTTCAGGCTTGCTTCTGCACCAATGGGACGACCTTCAAGCATTCCAGTCACGGTCTGGTATGTGTGCAAGCGATAGCCCTCGGCTTGCATCCAGACATCGGTGACTGCATCAGAGAGTGCGGTGTCGCTGGGATCGGCATACGTGCGCCACAAATGAATGAGTCGATTGACGGCTTCGCCGAATCGTGCAGGGCTACGCAAACTCACACCACGTTCAAAGCCCGCGGTGGCCATTGCCACGTTCCAGCCTTTGTTTTCTTCACCCAAAGTGTTGGCCACAGGTACTCGAACATCATCAAAGAAAATCTCGGCGAAGCCCGTGTCGCCATCGAGCTGAGCGATCGGTCGAACGGTGATTCCGGGCAAATCAAGTGGACACAAAATGAATGTCAATCCGCGATGGCGATCAGCGGTCGGGTCGGTGCGGAAGATTCCGAAACACCAGTCGGCCCACACCGCACGACTCGCCCAAATCTTTTGACCGTTCAAAATCCAGTCATCACCATCACGTGTTGCTTTGCTGCGAATACCTGCAAGGTCGCTACCAGCGTTGGGTTCGCTCCACGCTTGGCCCCACACAATTTCCGATGAAGCCATTGACGGTAAGAACTTTGCTTTTTGCTCTTCGGTGCCAACTTCCATGATGGTTGGACCAAGTAAGAAGATGCCGTTTTGATTCACGCGACCTGGCGCGCCAGCGCGGTAATACTCTTCTTCGAAGATCAACCACTTGATGTAGTCGGCATCGCGACCGCCGTATTCAACTGGCCACGAGACTGCTGACCAACGACCGTCATACAGTTTCTTTTCCCACACCCGATGTTGTGCAAATCCTTCTTCGGTGTCGAAGCTCGGGAGTGGGGAAGCGGGCACATTGGCCTCGAGCCACGCGCGCGCCTCGGCGCGAAATGCTGACTCTTCACTAGTTTCATTGAGATCCATACGGTGACGAACCTTAGTCGGACTAACCCAAAAATCTGACGCTGTGTCAGAAATCGTTGGTGGGGCATATTTCCTGAACACGCGTCCAACTATCCTGACCTCGTGGGGGAACACAATCAGGGGGGAATCGAGTACGTCGCGGGACTTGATGGACTGCGCGCACTTGCCGTCATCACTGTC
>JBEDJE010000226.1:0-3008 GCA_041172985.1 Actinomycetota bacterium | reverse complement strand
TGGCTATGTGGCCAACTTTGGTCTGACACGCGGCGCGATTGCATCTACGGTGTGTCATGACGCTCACAACGTGATGGTGATTGGCGCCCGCGACGAAAGTGGGCCCGCCGACATGGCGATTGCAGTTGCGCACCTCGCCAAGATTGGTGGCGGACAGGTGCTCGTGCACGAAGGCAAGATTTTGGCCGAGGTTCCGCTACCGATTGCTGGACTCATGAGCGACCAACCTCTTGATGTAGTGGCCGATCAGATCGAACTCATGGAGCAAACGGCCCGCGATTTTGGTATTGCGATCGACGCCCCGTTTATGTTGCTGTCGTTCCTGGGACTCTCGGTCATTCCCGATCTACGCATCACTGACCACGGGTTAATCGACGTCAACCAGTGGAAACAAGTCCCCGTCGCCCTCTAGAGGCTCGATTCTCGGGCCTCCCCGGGCTTTACTTTTTGCCTAAAAACCGAATCGTCACACTTTGGAAACATTCGTCTAGACGAATTGTGTCTATAGTTCGCCCATGGCCACGAGGGAGACCAGCGCACGGCAGACCGAGATCGATCTTGCCTCCGACGCGCCTCTCTACGAGCAGGTCCGAGATCGCTTGAGCCAGATGGTGTTGGCCCGCGATCTTTCAGATTCAACTCCACTGCCAACCGAACCCAATTTGATGGAACTCTTTGGCGTCAGTCGCGGAACACTTCGTCGAGCAATTGAAGAGCTAGTTCGCGATGGATTGTTAAGTGCCGAACAAGGTCGCGGCACATTTGTTGTTCAAGAAGAACGCGTACGACGAGTTGTCTGGCAACGGTTATCTGAAGTTGCTCGTCCCGACTCGCGTTTTGATCTTGATCTCAGTCAGTACGTTCCCGATTTCGCCGGATCAAACCTTGCGCACAAGAGAGTGATGAAGCGGGCCGAATGGAAAAACGCAAATGTCGTTTTCTGCGCTCCCGACAACAGCATCGAACTCCTACGACTTGCAGCCCTTGAGGCCGGAAAGAAAATTCTTGTTCCGACTTACGGACTACGTCGCGGATTCATCTTCTTAAACGGTGCAAAGATCCAAAAGACCGATCATGCTTTGGCGGCAACGCTTGACGGGATGGAACGATTCGGCAAGCGACTCGGACCAGCTGATCTACGTCAAGCTGGAACCATTGATCTGGTGGTCACTGGTGCAACTGCGGTGACGACCGATGGTCGACATATCGGTGGCGGACAGCGTTATCTCGCTCTTGAGTGGATGATGATGAAGCAACTTGGTGTCTTATCGCCGATTGCTTTGGTTTTTGCAGTCGTGCATGATTGCCAAGTCGTTGATGAAATGGTTGAAGCAGAACCAGATTGTTTGCTTGATCTGATTTGCACAAACACTGATGAGATTGATGTTTGGCAGCCCCGTGATTCGGCCCCGACAAAATTGAGGAGAATTAAGTGAGTAGCGCATTGTCAACCGATCAATATCGTGAACAAATCTGGGCCGAGTTGGCCAAGGTTGCACGACCCGATTCGCGTTTTCACTGGGACTTCTCGAGTTTCATTTGTGATTTCATCGGAAGTGAAAAGTGTTCTGATCGAGTCTTAGAACTTGACGCATTAAAGAATCGCGGAAATCGTCAGGTCTTTATTACCCCTGACAATTGTCTTGAAGATCTGCGCTACAAACTCATTCAGCGTGGAATTCCCTTTGTGATGACCACCTACGGCATTGTCCGTGGGTTTTATCGCCTTGATCCCTCAACGATTCCCGCAAGTGATCATCGATACGCGGCAACCCTTGACGGGTTTGATCGTTACGCGGTGTCAATGCCATTGGTCGAATTACAAAAGGGTGAAAAGTTTGCCTTGCTGGTGACCGGCGGAAGTGCGGTCAGTAACAACGGAGTGCGCTTTGGCAAAGGGCACGGTTATTTTGATTTTGAGTGGGCCGTTCTTTCAGAACTTGGGCTCACCGATAGTTCTTCAGTCGTGGCCGATGTCGTGCACGACTGTCAGTTCGTCAACGAAGTTATGCCTGCAGAGAAGCATGACGTAGTTGTCGATTGGGTGGTTACTCCCACCCAAGTAATGCACATAGATCAGAGCTCGCGTCAAAGTGGACGAGTGTTCTGGGAATTGGTTCCAGGAACAGAATTCGAACAACTCAGCATCGTTGCCGAGTTGCGCGCCATTCAAAACTTGGGTCCGCTATGACTCTGCGCCCAGTACATCAACCGTGACACAACCCACACGACAAACAACATGAAAGGTCAACAATGAATCCGATTTCACGACGACAGATGCTGATTCGAGCATCCGCAGCCGGTGTTGGTTTAGCAGGCTTGCCTGCATTCCTCGCAGCATGCGGAGGCGATGACAGCAGTTCATCAAGTTCAGGCTCAAGCGATGTCACTAAGTTGACGATGCAGGCAGCTTGGGTAAACGACGCTGAGTTCATGGGCTACTTCATCGCCATGACCAACGGCTACTACACCGAAGAGGGCATCGATCTCAACTACCTATCCGGTGGCCCAGATGTCATCCCAGAAAGCTCATTGCTATCAGGAAAATCTCCTTTGGCATTGACCACTCCAGACAGCACGATCAACGCAATCGTCAATGACGGTGCACCGTTCGTGATCATCGGAGCGCAGTATCAGAAGAATCCGATCGGTGTCATCAGCCTGAAGAAGAACCCCATCAATTCGCCACAAGAATTGGTCGGCAAGACTTTGGCCGTTCCGGCGTCAAACACTCTTTCAGTTGAGGCCATGCTCAAGCTGAGTGGTGTGAACAAGGATGATGTCAACATCGTTCCGTATGCCTACGATCCAACGCCATTGGTCAAGGGCGAAATTGACGCATCAATTGACTTCGCAACCAACGTGCCGTACAGCATCGAACAAGCTGGTGAAGAAGCATCGTCGTTCTTGTTGTACGACTTTGGTTTCACCATCTTCAACGACACTGTTGTTGTGACCAAGGATGCGTTGAAGAACAACCGTGCCGAAATCGTGAAGTGGTTGCGTGC
>JBEDJE010000225.1:0-3038 GCA_041172985.1 Actinomycetota bacterium | reverse complement strand
CGGGCTTGACCTTGGCGAAGGTTTCAGCCGAGCGCTTGAGCTGGGCTTCGGGAATGCCGGTGATGTCCTCGACCGTTTTGGGGTCGTACTTCTCGATTTCCTTGAGGGCATCGGCCATCTTTTGACGGTGCCGAGACCCCGACGGCAACATGTCCACCATTGTGATTGACGTATGAACATGTCCGCGAGCTCGAACATGTTGAACGGGAACTCCTGCGGCCTTGAGTGCATCGGCGTAGGCGTCGCCTTCATCGCGCAACGGGTCAAATTGACAGGTGACAATCATGGTGGGTGGAAGACCCGAGAGGTTTGTGGCAAGTAGCGGTGACGCTTTGGGGTTTGTTCGGTCACTTGGGTCGGCGTAATGATTCCAGAACCATTCCATCAATGACTTCGTCAGGATGAAACCCTGAGCGTTATCAAGATGAGATGGGTGTTGGCGTGAACCATCGGTCACTGGTGTGAGTAGCAGTTGCCCACGAAGTTTTGGACCGTTCATGTTGCACGCAGTTTGCGCTGCGACGGTCGCGACGTTGCCGCCAGCGCTCCAACCAGCAACTGCTAATTGATCCTTGATTCCACCGAGTGCTTCAATATTGTCGTTGACCCAACACACCGCGGCATATCCATCGTCAGCCGCAGCAGGGAAACGAGCTTCGGGTGCATGTCGATAATTGACCGACACGATTATGACATTGGCCAAACTGCAGAGCGCGCGACATAGCGGATCATCAGACGTGTGGCTGCCAAAGACCCAACCGCCGCCGTGGAAATAGACGACTACCGGATGTGGTCCGGCGGTCTGTGGTCGATAGAGGCGATACTCAAGATCGCCGCTAGGTCCAGGTAAAAGTCCGTCAACGATTTCGCCAACGTTTGGACCAGGCGGGCGCATGGCCGAAGATGCTTCAGAGAAAGCGCGCGCATCAACTGGACTCATGGACTCAATAGGCGGCAAACCGAGTGTGGCCATCATGTCAAGCACCATTTCGACGTCCGGTTGAATCTGACGAATTGGCCCGTCATTGACTTGGCGACCTTTTGGTCCCTCGAGAACAAACCCGAGATAGTCCTTGGCGACGACGTCATCACAAATGAGGCGGTATCGCCCAACTCCACCGATGTAGGGAAAAAGAACGCGAGGCTTGCCCGGAACGTTGGCACCCATGTACCAAGAATCAGTTTCTTGGAACAACGTAATGTCGGCGCAGTCGGTGCAGTGAATTCGCCAGTTTTCTTCCGCCAATGGGGTCGGTTCAATCGTTTCAAAGTTGTTCTCGCGAAGATGCACCAAAGTGTTGGTGATCCAATCAACGTGTTGCTCAATGGACACCATCATGTTTGACAACACTGAAGGGCTGCCTGGACCCGTCACCATAAACAGGTTTGGAAATCCAACCGTCGTGAGGCCGAGATAGTTATGCGGACCGAACTCCCATTTCTTCTTTAGCGTCATCCCGTCTTTGCCGGTGATATCAACACTCACAATTGCGCCAGTCATCGCATCAAATCCGGTGGCATAGACAATGGCATCAAAGTCCTTTGTCTCATCTCCGAAATTGATTCCAGTCGGTGTAATCGTTCGGATTGGTTGTGTCTTGAGGTCAATCAAACGAACATGGGGCAAGTTATACGTTTCAAAATAGCGAGTATCCATACAAGGACGTTTTGTTCCGTATGGGTTTTTACGAGGTGACAAGAGTTCGGCAACTTGCGGATCTTTGACGACTGAACGAATCTTTGTGCGCATGAACTCGGCAACTACGTCGTTTGCTACTCGATTGGTACCAACATCGGTGAACACTAAACCTGGCTCAAGTAGTTCGCCTTTTTGCCAGGCAACTTCCAACATCTCAAACGCGGTCTCTTGCGACACCGATAGGGCGGAGATAGTTGGCATCGTGATGGGAACGCCCGTGGGGGAGAGTCGTGCCTCAGCTTCGTAAGCTGCGCGGTCAGTTTTCAAACGTTCAACGCGGTATTGCGGTGCTGGACCATTGAAAGCGGGAATCGAATAGTTTGGAGTGCGTTGGAATATGACAACTTCACTAGCTTGATCGGCAATTAACGGAATGCTTTGAATTCCTGATGAACCAGTTCCAATGACGGCTACTCGCTTACCAGTGAAATCAACTCCCTCATGGGGCCAACGTCCGGTCACATAAACTTCGCCACCAAATTGTTCGGTGCCTGGCAGGTCGACTTCTTTTGGCACCGAAAGACAACCAGTGGCCATGACGTAATGGCGACAAGTAATGGTTTCACCAGTTGATGTATGAATTGACCACGTTTTTGCCGAATCATCCCAGACCGCGCTTTCAACGCGCACATTAAATTCGATACCTGAATAGAGATCATGCTTTGTTGCAACGTATTGGGCGTAGCGAAGAATCTCTGGTTGTGCCGCGTGTTTTTCGGACCAAGTCCATTCGGTGTGTAACTCGGGATCCCAAGTGAATTGGTAATCGGTAGTTGAAATATCGCAGCGAGCTCCGGGGTATCGGTTCCAATACCAAGTTCCACCGACGTCGCCTCCAGCCTCAAGGACACGGTGAGAGAAACCGTTCTTGCGTAGTTCATGTAGTAGATACATGCCAGCAAAACCAGCTCCGACGACAAGGACATCGACAACCGTGGTATCAACAATCTGTGCGTCTGACTTCGACACGACTAATCCCCCAATCAGTACTGCCTAACTCTCGCAGATTAATACTCATGTCTTCTAGTCGGGTACAACTACGCCTTCTTGAAGATCTCTGACACAATGAATCCGTGAACACGCACTCAACTTCGTCGCCTATTTCAACGACTGTGAGCAAGGTTCTTGACTTCGCAGTTGTTCCGGGCTTCTCGAAGATCGGTTTTTTGATACGCAAGAAACTCGGTGGGTGGTCGGAAATCTCAGATTTTGACCTGACGGGGAAAACGCTGGTCATCACTGGTCCAACGTCGGGTCTTGGAGCAGAAGTGGCGCGGCTGCTTGCGCCCACGGGTGCCAGGTTGATTTTGGTGGGACGCAATCCTGAAAAGTTGGCGGC
>JBEDJE010000224.1:0-3513 GCA_041172985.1 Actinomycetota bacterium | reverse complement strand
CATCCCGACAGTTGACATCATTCTTGGAAACCTCGAAGACGGAGTTCCCGCAACCGACAAAGAAGCGGCACGCGCTGGTCTGGTCAATGTTGCCAAGACAGTTCCGATGGGTACGACGCAACTCTGGACCCGCGTCAACAGCCTTGATTCGCCATGGGGTCTAGACGACATCACGACCCTTGTTACCGAAGTCGGCGACAAGTTTGACGTCATCATGATTCCGAAGGTTGAAGGACCCGAAGACATTCACTATGTCGATCGTTTGCTTGCGCAGCTCGAAGCAAAGGCCGGACTTAAGAAGCCGTTATTGATTCACGCAATTCTTGAAACTGCTCGTGGTGTTGCCAACGTCGAAGAAATCTGTGGAGCCTCGCCACGTATGCAAGGTCTTTCACTCGGACCCGCCGACCTTGCAGCGAATCGTCGCATGAAGACAACACGCGTTGGCGGCGGACACCCCGACTATGTCGTGCGCGACGATCCCAATGCCGAGAACCCCGACGCTCCGCGCAACACATACCAACAAGATTTGTGGCACTACACGTTGGCACGCATGGTTGATGCTTGTGTCATGCACGGCATCTTGCCGTTCTACGGACCCTTCGGCGACATCAAAGATGTTGTTGCCTGCGAAGATCAGTTCCGCAATGCCTACTTACTTGGTTGCGTCGGCGCTTGGTCATTGCACCCCGCCCAAATCGATATTGCACGTCGAGTGTTCAGTCCACGTCCAAGCGATGTTGCACACGCAATGCGCGTCATTGATGCGATGGGCGATGGCACTGGAGCAATCATGCTTGATGGAAAAATGGAAGACGACGCTTCTGTGAAGCAGTGTCGTGTCATCGTGCAACTAGCCCGCGAACTTTCGGCTCGCGATCCCGAACTCACTGCCGCTTACGGCTTCTAGTACAAACAATCACAAGGAAAATTTCATGTCAGATCTACGTCCCCGTCGTTCAGTTCTCTATATGCCGGCCGCCAACGAGCGTGCACTCGACAAAGCAAAAGGCATTCCAGCCGACGCATTGATTTTTGACCTCGAGGATGCAGTTGCTCCTGATGCAAAGCCCGATGCGCGGCGCAATGCGGTCGCAGCAGCGCTGAGCGGAGAATACGGAAACAAAGAAATCACGATTCGCTGCAATGGCCTTGATACGCAGTGGGGACATGAAGACTTAGCGGCAGCAGCGATGGCCAATGTTTCGGCCGTTGTGATTCCGAAGATCAACTCAGTGAAAGAAGTTGAAGCAGTTTCGTCGGCACTTGCAACTGCCGGTGCCCCAGGTTCAATGAAGATTTGGGCAATGATCGAAACCCCAACCGCCATTTTCGATGTGCGTCAGATTGCTGCTCACCCCCGAGTACAAACTCTCGTCATGGGCACCAACGACTTAGCAAAAGAGTTGCGCGCCACGCAGGTTCGCGGACGTTCACCGCTAACACCGCATTTAGCAACAGCGTTACTTGCTGCTCGTGAGGCCGGCAAAGTCATTCTTGATGGCGTCTTCAACGACGTCAAAGATCTTGATGCTTTCCGTGATGAATGTGTTCAAGGCGCTCACATGGGATTTGATGGCAAGACCCTGATTCATCCGTCACAAGTTGAAATCGCCAACGATGTGTGGGCACCAACCGCCGACGAAGTTGATTATGCACAACGCGTGATTGCTGCATTTGAAGAGGCGACTGCCGAAGGTCGTGGTGTTATCACTGTTGACGGTCGCATGATTGAAAACTTGCATGTCGACAACGCTCGTCGCGTGCTTGCAGTGCAAGCAGCGATTGAATCACTGAGCTGACAATACGGCTGAGGCAATGAACAATCAGTTGAAGCTCACGGTTGGCGTCAGCGGCGCTGTCTTAGGTCTCATTGTTGGCGTCGGTATCGGATTGATTATCAATAGCGATGGTGGCGATGAACCCATGCGACCGGTTGTCTCTTCGCTTGTTGACACAACCGTTCCACCTATAACAACATCCGATGCACCAATCGCGGTCGCTCCGTAATTTGTTTAAAGAGTTGTTCTGAAGAGATCGAGGGTTCGATCAAAACTCAACTTCGCCGCTGAAGCATCAAAAACTTCTGGACGCGCATCATTAAAGAATGCATGCTGTGCTCCTGCGTGAATATTGAGAGTTGCATCTTTGCCAAGTGCCTTGAGTTGGGCTTCAAGCGCCTTCACAGTTTCTGGTCCAGCGAAGTCATCAAGTTCTGCATATTCGCCGACAACTTTTGCGGCAAGTTTTGACCAATCAGGCTGAGCAGATGGCCACGGGATGACGCCGTAGTACGGAGCCGCTGCCGCAACGGCGTCTGGTCGCTGACACGCCAATACCAACGTCAGCCCTCCGCCCATGCAATAACCAACAACACCTACTTTTTGATGGCCGGTTGTCGCTTGCAAGAAATCGACAGCACCCGATAGATCTTTGGCGGCTTGTGCCAGGTTCAATCCCATCATCAACTTGCCGGCACCGTCGGGTTCGGTCGACGATTCGCCGTGATACAGATCGGGAGCGAGAGCAGTAAAGCCTGCGGCGGCAAAACGGTCCGCGACGTCTTCTATATGAGGGACGAGACCCCACCATTCTTGAATCACAATGACTCCGGGTCCGCCACCGTTTGCCAGGTATCCATCGCACGTTCCGCCGTTTGACTTAAATGAAATTCGTTCGCCCATGCCCCCGACCGTAGCAACAATTATCACCGCACAAATCTTCATTGTCCTGTGACAAACATGGGTCTGTTCACTTGCGCGTGTAACGAATAGTCTGTGGGTATGGCTACTTCTACCTCAGCGCTGAACACCAATCCCGCCAACGCACTTAAGGGCGATCGCACACACGTGTTCCATTCATGGTCGGCTCAAAGCCTGATCAGTCCGATCGTTGTCACCAAGGCCGAGGGAAGCCACTTCTGGGATGAGTCTGGCAAGAAGTACCTTGATTTCTCGAGCCAACTCGTCAACGTCAACATCGGACATCAGCATCCGAAGTTGGTCGCATTGCTCCGTTTCATGCAAACGATGCACGCAGCGAAGCAGCTCGCTTGATTGCCGAACGTGCACCTGGTGATTTGAACATGGTGTTCTTCACCAACGGTGGCGCTGAAGCAACCGAAAATGCGATTCGCATGGCACGCCTGCACACCGGACGCCACAAGATCTTCACCGCCTACCGCAGTTACCACGGCGTAACTGGTGGAGCGATTCAGCTCACTGGTGATCCGCGACGTTGGCCAAGTGAACCAGGTTTGCCTGGTGTCATTAAGTTCTGGGGACCGTACCCATATCGTTCGGCATTCCACAGCAGCAATGAACTTGAAGAAACACAACGCGCACTGCAACACTTACGCGACACCTTGATGGTTGAAGGTCCACAAACAGTCGCGGCAATCATGCTTGAAAGTGTTGTTGGCACAAACGGAATTCTGGTGCCGCCTCCTGGCTACATGGCTGGCGTGCGTGAAATCTGTGACGAGTTCGGAATTGTGTTCATCGCCGACGAAGT
>JBEDJE010000223.1:0-3054 GCA_041172985.1 Actinomycetota bacterium | reverse complement strand
AAACACGCGTCGTGCAATATCAATTTGTGCGGGGTGAAGCGACCATGCGCCAACACAACCAAGCAAGTAGGCATTGCGGAACTGATCTTCACAGGCAACAACATCTTTGATGTCGCCGAAGGGTCCGTAGAACGGCAAGATGCCGTGCATGACACAAGCATCAACCATGCGTGCCAATGTGTAGTGCCACAAATCTTGTTGATAGGTGTTGCGTGGCGCATCAGGACTCTCGGGATTCGGGTCGTCGCGCACGACATAGTCGGGGTGTCCACCACCAACACGGGTTGTCTTCATGCGACGATTCGCAGCAAGGTCGGCTGGTCCGAGTGAAAGTCCTTGCATACGCGGTGACGCGCCACAAATTTCTTCAACGTTGGCAACGCCACGAGCAGTTTCGAGAATTGCGTGAATCAACAGTGGCTTCTTCAGTCCAGCTTTTGCTTCAAGTTGCGCGAGCAAACGATCGACATAGTGAATGTCTTCGGGGCCTTCCACCTTCGGAATCATGATGACATCAAACTTGTCGCCGACTTCGGTAACAAGAGTTGTGATGTCGTCAAGGCCCCACGGCGAATCAAGGCTGTTCACGCGGGTCCACAATTGTGTGGTGCCCATCGGGATTGTCTTGGCGACGTTAACGAGTCCAGCGCGCGCGGCTTCTTTGTCGGTCGCTGGCACGCCGTCTTCAAGGTTGCCAAGAATGATGTCGACGGTGGGAATGATGTCGCCTAATTTGGCGACCATCTTCTCGTTCGAGGGCGGGAAGAAGTGAATCATCCGGCTCGGGCGGAATGGGATCTCGCGGACGGGCTCGGGAGCACCGACGGCAAGGGGCTTGAAGAAGTCTTTAGCACTGCGCACAATGCGAGGGTACGCCTTTTTGACCCCGTTTGGTAAACCTCGTGACCAAAAAGTTGCCAGAAAGACGACCTGGCAAATGACTCTCATCGGTTGGTGCGCCTACCCTTGGTCGGGTGACTGCTCTCATCATCGGAAATCATGAAATCGACGCCGTGCTCTTTGATGCTGGCGGCATCTTTGTGATCCCCGATCCGACCGTGCTCGCCCCACTCTTGAGTTATTACGGAGCCACGTCCGATCTGGCGATGTATCACCGAGCCCACTACCGGGGGATGGCCGCAAAATCTGCAGCCGGTTCGGGTGAATCTGACTGGGATTCGTACAACGTGGCTTATGTCGAGACCATCGGAGTTCCGAGTCATGATGTGATTGAAGCGGCGACAGTTCTTGGGAAATCGCGCAATGCCTACACCTGGCGTTGGCCGTTGCACGACAGCGTTGAGGCCTTGCAACAACTGCATCAGAGAAACGTGCCGATCGGAGTCGTGAGTAACGCGTCGGGACAGATTGAAGACATCTTGTCGCGATCTGCGGTCTGCCAAGTAGGTGAAGGTACGGGGGTTCCGGTTCGTATTGTGATTGACAGCCATGTCGTTGGTGTGTCAAAACCAGACGCACGGATTTTCGATTTCGGTTTAGCGGCTTTCACAGAATTTGATCGTTCACGAATTGCGTACGTGGGCGATTCGGTCACCATGGATATTGGCGGAGCACGTAATGCGGGACTGGTTCCTGTTCTGCTTGACCCCTATGACGATCATGCTGGTGCCGATTTTTATCGCGTGAAATCTTTGCTCGAACTGTTGTCATGAGTGAGGTTCCGGGTTCTGGGGTTTCTGAACGATGGATTGAATGGCGCCGTACGGTCGACCTTGCTAAGTACGACCAACGTTGGGATGCAATGGCGGCGCGCGGCGATTCAATTCATGGTGAAGCAGATTTTGTTGAACGACTCATTGGCGATCGCAAAGTCCGTCTGCTTGATGCTGGCTGCGGAACCGGACGTTTAGCGATTGAGATGGTGAAGCGTGGACATCACGCCATTGGTGCAGATCTTGATCCAGACATGATTGAACGTGCGGCAACTAAGGCTCCGCATATTGATTGGCATGTCGCAGATTTGTCTGAGATGAGTCTTGACAGCAAATTTGATGTGATCGTGATGGCCGGAAACATTCCGTTGTTTTGTGCGCCAAGTTCGCAAGCAGCGATCATTCAATCATTGGCTGATCATTTAGTTCAAGGTGGCTACTTGATATCAGGATTCTCGTTAGAGACTCGACCTGATGCGTATGTACGTAGTGATTATCAACGTGACGCGAAGAGTGCGCAACTCACAGAAGTTGCGGTGTATTCAACGTGGGACGAACATCCATCAACTGATGGAGACGACTACACGGTGATGTTGCACCAAAAGATTTAGGCGTTTTCGACCAGACGGCGAGCGATGACCTTGAGGCACAAGGTTTCATCGGCACCTTCAAAAATCGACAACACGCGAGCATCAACAAACAGACGGCTCACCGAGTATTCCTCGGCATATCCGTAACCACCGTGAATCTGCATCGCTTCGCGAGCTACCCATTCGGCAGCCTTGCACACGTACGCCTTGACCATGCTGGCTTCAGTCGTACCTTCGCCCTTGGCCATCAACTTTGAAACTTGATAGCCGAACTGTCGGCCAGCCTGAATGAGAACTGCCATGCGACCGAGTTTCACTTGCGTCAACTGGTACTCGGCGATGTTGTTGCCAAAGACATTGCGGTTGTGGGCATAGTCGTATGCGGCTTCATAAGCAGCCTGCATCAATCCAACGGCGCGAGCAGCAGTTTGCAGACGGCCATTTTCAAAACCTTCCATTTGGTAATAGAAGCCTTTGCCAAGTCCACCTTCTTCTCCGATGAGATTCGTTGCGGGCACCCACCAGTTTTCGAGTGCGATTTCGTATGAGTGCATTCCGCGGTAACCAATGGTGTCAATGGGGCGACCTTCCATCTTCCCGGTTGATCCGTCGGGCTGAACATTCTGCGTGAATTCAAATCCGTGAGCCTCGCCGCGAGGCTTGGGCACGATGAACAAACTCAAACCACGGTGGGTCTTTGAACGATCGGGGTCAGTGCGTGCCAACAACATCAACACATCGGCACGACCAGCAAATGTGCACCAGGTCTTCACACCATTGATGACATAACC
>JBEDJE010000222.1:0-3054 GCA_041172985.1 Actinomycetota bacterium | reverse complement strand
CTTCTGGCGGTGGTCTTCGGTTCCTAGATCTTGAATCAAGGTTCCACCATGGGCAACGTTGACCACTTGTAGCCCGCGACAAATAGCAAGCATCGGGATGTCTTCGGCTAAGGCGTGACGTGCGACAGCGAGTTCGATTTCGTCGTGACTTGGATTGATCCCGTACAGCTCGGGCGCAGTTGCGGATTGTCCGTAATGTTTCGGATCAATATCGCCGCCGCCGTGCAGAACAATTGCATCGCATCGGGATAACAAAGTTTCAAGTTGATCATGTAGATCGGCGATGGGGGGCAAAATGATCGGAATTCCACCGGCACGGGTAATGGCATGTGCGTAAGTGCGTCCGATCCCAAAAGCAGGTCCGCGCACGCCCGTGGCGTCGGTGATCTCACGACCAACAATTAATACAACGGGATTCTTCACAAAATCATTCTGCCAGCAGTGCCAGCGGTAAAGATGGGAATATGACTTCGTTACTTGATTCAGTGTCCTTTGCCAGTGGTACCAAAATGGCCAACCGGTTCATGTTGGCCCCACTCACCAACCAGCAAAGTCATGCCGACGGAACGCTGTCAAATGAAGAGCACCATTGGTTGACCATGCGTGCGCAAGGCGGATTTGGTTTAACAATGACGTGTGCAGCACATGTCCAAAAGACTGGGCAGGGGTTTGAAGGACAGTTAGCAACATTTGGTGACGAGCACATTCCCGGACTCAAGCGTCTGGCTCGCGATATCAAATCACAAGGAAGTTTGTCGATTGTGCAGTTGCATCACGCTGGTCAAAAATCGCCAGCCGACCTCATCGGACGTGCACCAATGTGCCCATCCGATGATGCTGCAACCGGTGCTCAAGCGATGACCAATGCCGAGGTCTACGAGACCATCAACGCTTTTGTTGATGCAGCAGTACGTTGCGAGAAGGCGGGTTTTGAAGGTGTCGAATTACATGGCGCTCATGGCTATTTGATTGGCCAATTTTTGTCACCCGAGATCAATCAACGCACCGATGAATTCGGCGGAAGTCTCGACAACCGCGCTGGTTTCTTGTTGTCCATTATTGATGGCATTCGTCGCGACTGTCGCGACTCATTGAACTTGTCGGTACGACTCTCGCCCGAGCGTTTTGGTTTGAAGACCTCTGAGATGCTCGAACTCTTTGGATGGCTTGTCGATTCAAAGAAACTTGACTTCATTGATATGTCGATGTGGGACGTTCGTAAAGATGCCGTCGATGAAGATTTTTCTGGCAAGACACTGATGGAAATCTTTGGCAGTGCCGAACGCGGAACTACCCGACTTGGTGTGGCCGGAAAGATCTATTCGGCGGCCGACGCGCAGTGGGCCGTCGACAACGGTGCTGATTTCGCAGTGATCGGTCGCGCGGCGATTGCCCATCACGATTTCGCACGGCTTGCTGGTGCCGATCCCGAATTTACGATGCGTGCTTTGCCGATCAATCCAGAAGACCTTAAAGCCGAAGGCCTATCAGACGGATTTATTGAATACATGAAGGTCTTCAAGGGTTTCGTCGTCGAAGCCTAGAGTGGACAACATGTCCAATCGCACCATCACGCTTCGTAATCCAGCCGACGATTCGGTGATACAGGATGTTCCATTAGCGACAGTCCATGATGTTGATCAGGCAGTCATTCGCGCGCAAGCCGCGTTACCAGCATGGCGCGATATGGCACCGAATGATCGCATCAAGATCATGCGTCGCTTCGCAGAAACGATTGCCGCACATGCACATGAGTTAGCCGAACTTGATACGCGCAACATGGGTATGCCCATTGGTTCGAGTAAGTGGTGTGCCGACACTGCCGCTGAAGTCATTCATTATTATGCGGGCGCAATTGATAAGCATCTTGGTCATACGTATCCTGTAGCCGGTGGAGTCACCATGACTTTTCACGAACCGCTCGGTGTTGTGGGTCTCATTGTTCCTTGGAATTTCCCCGTACTTATTGCGTGTTGGAAACTCGGACCGGCATTGGCCTGTGGAAATACCGTCATACTGAAACCAGCAGAAACAACACCATTGAGCGCGATGCGTTTGGGTGAACTCGCACTCGAGGCCGGAATTCCCGAGGGTGTTTTGCAAGTTGTTGTCGGAACTGGTCCAGAAGCCGGATGGCGATTAGTTGAACATCCGATGGTGCGAAAGATTGGTTTCACCGGAAGTACTGCTGTGGGCAAGCGAATCATGGCTGGTAGTGCTGAGCATTTGAAGCGAGTCACTCTTGAGCTAGGCGGCAAGAGCGCAAACATTGTTTTTGCTGACGCCGATATTGAAACTGTTGCCGCTTCAGCACCAGGTGCAGTGTTTGACAACAGTGGACAAGACTGCTGTTCACGTTCACGCATTTTTGTACAACGACCAATCTTTGATGAGTTTGTTGAGTTGATGATTGCCGAGACGCAAAAGATAGTTGTGGGTGACCCAATGGATCCGGCAACAAATATGGGCCCACTCTTTACGCGTGCGCATCATGATCGTGTGTCGTCATATCTTGAAGGAGTCACTCCAACATGGACTGGATCGGCCCCAATGGGCAATGGTTATTGGTTCCCGTGCACGATTATCGCGACGAGTGATATCACCAGCCGAGTGTGCACTGAGGAAATCTTTGGCCCGATCGCGACAATCATTCCATTTACCGACGAGAACGATGTTTTGAAAATGGCCAATGACACCGAGTACGGATTGTCTGGTTCGGTGTGGACCCGAGATGCCGAACGAGCAATGCGAGTTGCGCGCAAGCTTGAAGGTGGAACATTGAGTGTGAACTCAAATTCGTCAGTGCGTTTTTCAACTCCGTTTGGCGGATTTAAACAAAGTGGAATCGGTCGCGAATTATCGATGACCGCAATGGATCACTACAGCGAACTCAAAACCATCTTCTGGAAGTCATGATCACAGGGCGTTGATCTCGTAGCCGGCGTCTCGAACAGTGTCGATTAACAACTCGGCGTGATCGGGTCCACGAACTTCAAGTACGGCATTCACGCCCGTTTCCCGAACGTGCAGATCAACACCATCGCGTACATGATC
>JBEDJE010000221.1:0-3230 GCA_041172985.1 Actinomycetota bacterium | reverse complement strand
CTCGAAGAAACGTCGTTCACGAATTGCGCAATATCGGCCGGCTTGGTGTCGGGCAACGAGCGGCATTCTTCCAACAACCGCACTGCTGGGCCGATGTCAGAAGTTAGTAGGTCGCGAATAATCAAAGCCATGCCTATCTCTATCACCGAATGGCTTTAGCACTGAAGTAGACCCCGAATATTTACTAAAATCCCAGCCAAAAACCCAGCCGAAACCCCATCAATATTGGGTGTTTAGAGAAACGCACCCTGTCCTTTGTCCCCGATTGACAGATCGTCACAAGGACCTCGCAGCTCCCAATACGGGGGCCAACGACCGTGTCACAAACAATTTGACCCTGCATGAACTTTTATGACCACCCCAGGACCATTTTTGACCGCACTTATCCCTAGACAGACCCCGGTAGCGAGGTCCTAGAGTCAGTGTTATGCCGACCACTGTTACTCATGCCTTCACCGTCGGCAGAGAACAACAGTTACTCATGATTGATTCTCTCCTGTCAAACATCGTGAGTCGAGACGGTGGCTCGTTGCTGTTTTCAGGTGAACCGGGAATCGGGAAATCCCACCTCTTGCGTGAGACCATGACCCGTGCGAAACAATTGTTGATTCGCACTATTTCTTTGCGGTGCTCCGAGAGCGACATCAATGATCCGTTTGCACTTTTTTCGCGCCTCGGGGCGTTATTTGATATCCCCGAACCCGAATCATTTGAAACGAATGCGGCACGCTTTCGTTACGGTCGACAGGCGCTTGACGCCGCAGCCGAGCACCCGAGCATCATCCTCATTGATGATTTGCAATGGTGTGACTATCTCAGTTCTATCGCCCTACTGCACCTCTTCGATTACGGAACCAACTTGGGTATTGGTTTTCTGGCAACTACTCGACCTCTCGATGACTTTGATGAAACAGGAACAATTATCCAGGTCCGAACTTTGTCTCAATTGATGACGCATGTTCCACTGACTGGCTTAAGCAAAGTGGAAACTTCCCAATTGGTTTCTCAAGTGACACTTACGTCCATCAGTCCAACTATTGAAAAGTCGCTCCAGGACCTCACCAATGGAAATCCCTTCTTCCTACTTGAAATCATGCGTGTTGATTCAAGTATCAATTCACTTGATGGAGTAAAGATTCCGCGAGAACTCGAGAACATTCTTGACCAACGAATAGATCTTCTCAAAAAAGACGAAGACATTATTTCTATGGCCGCAATCATCGGCCTCGGTGGAGATCGACGAATCTTATTTCAGTCACTTGATTCTCTCAACCATAAAAATACGGACATCGCAAACGCCTTACATCGTGCCGAACGCTTGGGATTATTGACATTCAACGAAGAAAGGTACGACTTCTCTCACGCGCTCTATTCACAGCGATTGATTTCACGAATGTCTTACGTTCAGCGCAGCTCGTACCACAGCGCAGTTGCAACCACACTGGCCGATGAGTCTCGATTCATGGCGGCCATGGCCCACTTGTCTCAATCGCATAAATCGACCGATACTGACTTTGGTGAGTCACTAGCCAATAAAGCTCTTCAGATTTCACAGGCCAATGGCGACCATGCCGGCATGACCCAAGCCGCTCTGTGGCTTCTTGAACATATAGAACAAGATACGCCCGAGAGAGTGAACCTTCTGATCCAATTATCTAAGTCGCAGATTGCACTCGGTCGTCGACTTGAGGGTAGAAAAAATGCTGAACTTGCCAGCTCTCTAGCACGCGATAGCGCTGACGCAGAGTCAGAAGCTGAAGCGGTCATGCAATGGGCTGCTCGAAGCGACTTCACGCCCGACCGCGCCCCCGTTATCTCGGCGTTTGAAGCAATTGACCTCAACAAGTTGTCGCCCAATACGCGAATCAAACTTCTCAGTGCCTATTCTCAAGCAGTTTTGCTTGTGCCGACCGAAGAACATGTGTCAATCAACTCTGGTTCTGAATTGATTACTTCATTTGGCAATATCCCTTCCGAAAATGTTCGCCCCGATTCCACCGATTCTGTTGCATGGAATTGGAACATCAACGCAGCTCATGCTCGGCGACTGGCAACCGAAGCACGCGATGAAGCCTTTGCGAATTTGGGACTCGAGATCGAACCCGAAACGCGTATCCAATCTTTAATCGCTTGGCGCGAATCACACCGTTCGCCGGACTTTCTTTCCCAACGGCTTACCGCGACCGAGAAGGCTGTTGACCTCGCGCGATCCAACGGAAAACATCACGAATCTGCCCACTTTTGTCACATTCTGGACTTGATGGAGAGTGGAGACTTTGCCCGTGCGGATCTTGAAATTCAGCAATTGCGCTCTCTCGCGAACGCCGGAGGTTCATTTATCGCACAGTGGTGGAGCGGCTTCCTTCACACAAGTCGGCTTATCTCACGTGGAAAATTTTCTGAAGCTGGCCAAGAGGCGCGATTCGCATTTGACAGAGGACAGTTAGCTGACGAACCTGGCCGACTTGTGATCATGCTTGAGCAACAAACCTTGGTCATGATTGAGTCAATTATCCCGCCAGAACTCTCAGCAATGTTTCAAGGTCAAACCACGTTGCTCGCTAATCACTACGCACGTGTACTGGCAGCACTAGCCAACGCATCCCTGGGAAACAGTGTTACTGCCGAGAAATACATCACCGATACCTTAAGCATCTTCGAAGATTCTGCTAAGGAAGCTGCGTGGCTACCCACAGTGACTATGTTGGTCGAAACCGCTCACCTTGTGAAGCGTTACGACATTGCTTCACGTGGGGTTGATCTTCTCGAGCCATATTCTCGGCAACATTGCGAGTCGGATATTGCGCACTCAATAACAATGCTTCGACTCGCTCTGGACGATCGACTCCTTGCTCTGTCCAGTGCATCGGGGGAAGAATCACTCCCTCCTGGGGTGCGATCCCCCCTATCTCTGCATGATGAGCCCGCGACGCGACAAAAAACGCTGGACGATCCAAACCGTTTTTCGCAAACACCGGCGTGACCAACGTCACGTCCGGCAAATGCGATCCACCTTGGTAAGGATCATTCGTGACGAAACTATCCCCAGGGTGCATTCGAGGAAATCGCTCGATCATCGCCTGAACCGTTCGACCCATGGCGCCCAAGTGGACTGGAACATGGGGTGCATTGGCGATCAACTCTCCTCTTGCATCGAATACCGCACAACTGAAATCCCGCCTCTGTTTGACATTGACGCTCATTGCCGTCTGCTCGAGCACGATCCCCAT
>JBEDJE010000220.1:0-7443 GCA_041172985.1 Actinomycetota bacterium | reverse complement strand
CCGAAGCCCCGACCGAAAGAGAGTCACCACCCTGAAACCGACAGATAAAAACCCCGAGTACCTGACACCCAACAATTCATACGGACCGAAACAAGGAGAAATCAGTACTTCAAGGAGTTTTTATTGGCTCTAGACCGCAAGGTTCATAGCATTCAAGGTTTCCGGTTGGCCGAAGCTGACGACTTTAAGTCCTACTGCAGCTTGTGGCTCGTTGAACGACCACATCTCATGAGCCAGTATCTGCCGCATGTTTTGGCCTCGGTTTGCGCAGGACAAAGGGCCGTAGATTTTTTCCGGAAAATGAACTCGCAATTACCGCAAGGTAAGTGGGTCAAAGATTCTGAAGCAATCGAGCGCAAAACCATCCTGTATTTAGACAAGATTCTTGATTCAGAACGGGGACAACAAGTTCACCAAGATTTCCTGGCTAGCGGGGAAGACGTTGAAGCCGGTGTTGTCAACAACTTGATGTTGGGTTCGATGTTGAAAGCATTGACTCCACGTCAACGCGAGGTCTACCTCCTTGTCGAAATCGAGGGCCACAAAGTTGTTGAAGCTGCGGACGTTCTGGGCATGCGACGCGAACTTGCCCAAATTGAATTGGGTAAGGCCCGCAAAGTCGTTGCCGAACTCCGAGAAGAGTTCGGCAACTGACGCATTCGGTCACTGACACAGGGAACTATCCGTCACCCCTTCTTTACAATTTTTTGACTACAGAAAAATACCAATATCCAACAAAACCAAACAGAGGAGCTACATGGAATTATCCAAAGAACATCAGAATTACGTCATCACCTTCGAGACTGCAGTGCAGCGCCTCGTGATGAACATGGGGGACATTCATCGCTCAGCGCGCATGGACGTCGTCCGGTACATCACTGAATGGCTCTTACGCCGTCCGCAGTATTTCACCAGCCATACACCGTTGCACTTGGCTCGTGCAGTCACCCGCACCCGCGCTATCGACTACATCCGTCAACAAGCTCGCCAATCGGCCGAGCGCACTTGGAACGATATTGACCAGCGTTTTGTCGGCAACGTCGCACTTGACGAGATGATGATTCAGATCAGCTCCAGCGATGCCAGCGCATACGAAGAAGCATTGAACCCCGAATCAATTTTCTTCACCAAATTGAGTCGCGAGATCATTGATCAGGCACTCATCAAGCACCTCACCAAAAAGCAATACGACGTCTTCACCATGCGTGCGTTCGAAGACTTCAATGTGAACGAAATTGCGGCGCTCACGCGCAGTAAGCATTACAACGTGTCGCGTCTGTACACCGAGGCCCAAAAGCGTCTCCGTAAGGTCTACGTCGCGAACCCCGCGGAGTTGGGTCTCTGACCCAACTCCCCCAGCGTGTGACCCTTGTTCGCCGCCACATTTGGTATTCAACACGTTTGGGGTATATAAGCCGTAGGCTGGTCAACCTTACAGAGCAGGAGAAACGCTCATGGATACATCAACCAGCGTGGACACCGGCTTTGCCGATTTAGGACTACGTCCAGAGATACTTAAGGCCTTGGCAGGCCTTGGCTACGAGGAACCGACGCCTATTCAACGCGAGGCCATTCCCCACATGATCAGCGGTAAAGACCTTCTAGGTCAAGCCGCAACCGGTACCGGTAAAACAGCAGCGTTCGCGTTGCCGATTTTGCAATTACTCGACATGAATAACGATCGACCGTCGCCTGTGGCGTTGGTTCTCGTGCCAACCCGCGAACTTGCCATGCAAGTTTCAGAGGCCATCTACAAGTACGGGCACGATCTTCGTGCGCGTTGCGTTCCGATTTACGGTGGTCAGCCCATCGGACGTCAGATCGATGCTTTGAGTCGCGGTACTCACGTTGTGGTGGCAACACCAGGACGTGCGCTTGATCACATTCGCAAGAAGACGCTCAAGCTTGAGAACATCCAAATGGTGGTTCTTGACGAGGCCGACGAAATGCTCGACATGGGTTTCGCCGAAGATCTCGAAGCAATTCTTGAATCAACTCCGAAAGAACGCCAGACGGTTTTGTTCTCGGCAACAATGCCACCACGTATTGATGCCATTGCTCGTCGTCATCAGCGCGATCCAATTCGTATCACGATTCAGCGTTCAACAACCGAGGCTGGCACTTCGCCATTGGTGAAGCAGTCGGCCTACATGATTCCGCGTCACCATAAGGCTGCAGCTCTTGGCCGCATCCTTGACATCGAGGCACCAGAAGCAGCCATTGTTTTCTGTCGTACTCGTGGCGAAGTTGATCAACTCACCGAAACGCTGAATGGTCGCGGTTACCGTGCCGAAGCGCTGCACGGTGGCATGGATCAAGAGCAGCGTGACCGCGTGATGGGTCGTTTCCGTTCGGGTGTTGCCGAGTTGCTCATTGCAACCGACGTCGCTGCTCGTGGTCTTGACATTGATCACCTCACCCACGTTGTCAACTACGACGTGCCTTCAGCTCCCGAGTCGTACGTTCACCGTATTGGTCGCGTCGGTCGCGCCGGACGCGAAGGCGTCGCAATTACTTTGGCCGAACCTCGCGAACAGCGCATGTTGCAAAACATTGAGCGCCTGACCAAGATCAAGATCGCGTTTGAAAAAGTGCCTTCGGTTGAAGCATTGCGTGCTCGTCAGATGGAACTCACTACCGAGACTTTGCGCGAAGCACTGGCCGGCGAGACCCAAGAGCGATTTGAATCAGTCTTGACCGACCTGTTGCAAGAATTCAATATCGAACAAATTGCACTCGCAGCCATCAAGCTCACAC
Source organism: Actinomycetota bacterium (assembly GCA_041172985.1). GTDB lineage: Bacteria > Actinomycetota > Acidimicrobiia > Acidimicrobiales > Ilumatobacteraceae > Casp-actino8. The sequence goes on along the minus strand of JBEDJE010000220.1, from coordinate 4,686 downwards.
ATGATGCCGAACAGTCGTCGCTTGACGAAGTTGACATTCCCGACTTGTCAAACGGTGATCCTCGTGATCGTCGTGATCGCGGCGACCGCCGTGATGGACGAGTGGACGAGATGGTCGTGATGGACGTCGTGATGATCGTCGGGGCGACAGCCGTGGCGATAGCCGTGAACGTTTCGATCGCAGTGGCAGCAATGACCGCAGCAGTCGTTTCGGCCGCGACGAACGCCCCGACCGTGGTGGACGTTTCGAACGTGGACCGGCTCGTGGACGCGGATCAGGACCGACCGCCAAGTTGTATGTCGGTCTCGGCCGCAAAGCTGGCATCCGTCCCCAAGACTTGGTTGGAGCAATTGCTAACGAAAGTGGCATCTCTGGTCGCGACATCGGTGACATCAAAGTTTCCGATCAGTTCTCGATCGTCGAAGTTCCGGGCAACGAGATGGACAACATCTTGAACACCATGAAGAACGTCAGCATCCGCGGCAAAAAAGCCAACGTCCGTCTGTATCGAGATGAACGCTGAAATAGCCCACAACCGTTACGTCTTGTTCACTACTTTCCGCAAAAGCGGAGTGGCTGTCAAGACGGCGGTGTGGATTGCCCCGTTCGGCGACAACGAAGCTTGTTTCACCGTTGGTGGTGACTCCGGCAAGGTCAAACGCCTGCGCAACAATCCGAATGCCACACTGCAACAGTGCGACGTTCGTGGTCGAGTGATGGCCGGCACTCCAGTCGTCGAAGCAACTGCCCGAGTTGTCACTGGTGCCGATTGCGAACCCGTCAACGTGGCGATGCGCAATAAGTACAAGATTCAGTTTCGAATGCTGGAATGGTCGAGTGCGATCACATCAAAGATCAAACGTCAGTCCGTTGCTGACGCTGCGGTCATTGTCACTTTCAAATAGTCGCTACTTCCGCGTATACGCGAGCCGATTCCTCAACAGTGATTCGATGGAGTCTTGCGACGTCGCACTTTGTAAACGAACCGCTGCTGTACCCGCCTGCTAACACCCAGACGATTGGCAACTCGTGTGACTTGGCCCATTCAAAAACCATGGCTTCGCGTTGACGAATGACACGGTCGGTGATTCCGGTTACGCCACCGGCCTTCTCATGTGGATCCATACCCGCGTTATAGATCACGAGATCAGTTGATTGCGGATCGACGATCTCCGCGAGACTGTTCTTGATCGTGTCCAGGTATTCACTTGCTCCAACAATCTTCAATTGGGCAAATGACGAATTGTGATACTGATCAAACGATGACACCGAAACGTCAACTTGTTCAATGCCATCAATATTTTGGTCACGCAACAAACCAATGAGTTCTTTGGTTCCACCACCACAGTGTGCGTCAAGATCAAGAATCAAAACGCGTTTCGCACCAAGTGACAATGCACGACGGGCCCCAATGACCAAACCATTGAATGTGCAATAGCCCGAACCACGATCGTGCTTTGCGTGATGCAATCCGCTTGATAATGAACCCGCACATCCACCATTTTTGAGAACAGTTTCAACTGCTCTTAAAACTCCACCTGTTGATGCAAGTACTGAAGTAGCTGACTCGTCGTCACCCGAGAACTGGCCGCCGTGACCATTCAGAGCAATCGAGACTGCTGCTTCTGCGTGCTCATCGTGGGCTGACACGATGTCGCTTCGATTTGCCGGGCTTGGACTCACCATGATCGTCCCAGTAATTGGGCTCTCATTGAGCAACTTGGCTAATTCGTGGGCTTTGCCGATGGTGTCGAATGCGCCATCGACGACGAAATCATCTGAATAGAAAATAGAGACAGGTTGGTTCATGGGCGTACCTTTCACATCCGGCAAGCGGAAGAGAGTGATGAGAAGAAATCTCAATAACTCAACGATGAATGGCCGAAAAAATGTGCGGTTGGTTTCCTGCAATTTCTCGTCACGACGCGCACATTTTGTGGCGCAATGATCGTTCAGGTCTGTAACGACAGACACACACGACAGACACACATCACAGACATGGAGCAGTTATGAACAAGTCAGCATTCACACCCAATCGCCCATTGCACATTCTCGATATCGACAATGTTCTCGGTGACCCCATGGCCACCGACATCAATCTCATTAATCAATGCCTTGGTGACTATCGCTCACAAACTGGATATCGCACCGGCGACCATGTCGTCGTCGGTACGGGCTGTAACGCGCTTCATGTCTACGCCGTGCAATCGTGCTGGCCTGCAGTGCAATATGTGCGCAGACCTGGACCAGACGGTGCCGATCACGCGCTCATCGAGCAGGCGTTAATCGCCCTCGAGCGAGGGCGATACAGCCACTTCATTTTGGGTTCGGGCGACGGCCGATTTGCTGAACTCGTCGACACGATCACTGCTAAGGGACTCCCCGTCGTTGTGGCCTCTCGTCCCAGCGCGTTGTCGTGGAAACTGCGTCAACGGGCTGGACACAATCTGATCTATTTGCCCGAAAACGAAGGGATTTTGGGCATGGTCTAGAACAAGCCTGAGAACTGGCGAGCCATCGGTCGCCGATTGTTAACGGCGTGTTGACTTTTTGTTTTCGTTGGCACAGGCAATGCTCAACTGCGACTAAGGTTTCAGTGTCGGCCGACCCTAGGCCGACCTTGAGGGAGGAATATATGAAAAGGATGACCAAGGGCAAATTTGTCCCAGTTCTGCTCACTGCAGCACTCGGTTTCGGTCTCGTGGCATGTGGCGGCGATGATTCGTCAACCAGCACCGAAGCACCAGCCGACTCAGAAGCACCAGAAGGCTCAGAAGCACCGATGGCGACTGACGCCCCAGCAGAAGGCGCCACTATGGCAAACTTCACCGCATGGGCCGACCTACCCGCCGAAGCTGGCGGACTTGATGCCAGCCCAGTCATCGACTGCGCACCCGAAGAAGGCCCGTTGAAGGCCGCTTGGGTATACGTCGGACCGACCAACGATGGTGGCTGGACCCAGACTCACGACGAAGGCCGTCTTGCTGCGCAAGAAGCTCTCGGTGACGCGGTTGAAACCACCTACAAAGAGAACGTCCCCGAAGGTCCTCAGGTCGTTCAGACCGTTGAAGACCTCATCGCTGACGGAAACACCGTCATTTTCGGAACCTCGTTCGGTTTCCAGGATGCCTTCCTTGAAGTTGCTGCGGCTCACCCCGACGTGTGCTTCGAGTTCGCGACCGGTTACTTGAGCGCTCCTAACTTGTCACAGTTCTACGGCGCCGCCGAAGACACTGACTACCTCGCAGGTATGGCTGCTGGTGCCGCTTCGGCAACTGGCAAGCTTGCGTACCTCGCGTCGTTCCCGATCCCTGAAGTTGTCCGTGGAGTGAACGCCTGGACCCTCGGAGCTCAGGCCACAAACCCCGATGCCACCGTCAAGGTTGTTTGGTTGAACACTTGGTTCAACCCAGCCGAAGAGCGCAAGGCTGCTGAAGCCCTCATCGCCGAAGGCTACGAAGTGCTTGGTATGAAGGGCATCGACTCGCCTTCAACTGGTGACGCTGCTTTGGCCGCTGGAATCCCATGGGCTGGCTACAACCGTGACAACAGCGCCAACTATGGCGATGTTTGGTTGACGGCTTCGTCGTACCACTGGGACGTCTACCTGATTCCACGCCTTCAGCAGATTCTTGATGGCACCTGGACCGCCGGTAACTACTACGGCAACCTGAGCGACGGATTCGTCACTTTGGCATCGTTCGGTGACTTGGTCAGCGAAGAAACCCGTGCACTGATTGAAGCCAAGGCCGAAGAATTGGCCGCCGCGACAGGTAGTCAGTTCACCGGTCCCATCACCGACAATCAGGGCAATGAAGTTCTTGCCGATGGCGTGGCGCACACCTTTGGTGAGCTCATGTCCATGAGCTACCTCGTTGCTGGTGTTGACGGGGAAATTCCCGCCAGCTGATTTTCAGTACATCTAGGTAATGCCGGAAGGGGGCGGGCTGTATGGCCCGCCCCCTTTCTCATCTAAAGTCGTATTGGTCCACAGGCGTATTGGTCCACTTACGTACTGGTCCACGGGGAAGGAATGACATGGGGCTCGAAACAGCCATCAAGATGACTGGGATCGTCAAGAAGTTCCCTGGGGTGATTGCCAACGATCACGTCAATCTCGACATCAACTTTGGTGAGGTGCATGCCCTCCTCGGTGAAAATGGCGCAGGTAAATCCACTCTTTCGAATATTCTCACTGGCCTCTATCGCCCCGACGATGGCACTGTTGAAATAGCTGGCAACAAAGTTGATTTCAATTCACCTCGCGATGCCCTCAACGCTGGCGTCGGAATGGTGCATCAACACTTCCGTCTCGTATCCACATTTACCGTTGCCGAAAACGTCGTGCTCGGTGAATCAGGCTCGTCGCTGTTTATGGACCAAAAAGCAGTAGCAGATCGCGTGAAAGAACTCAGCGATCGCTACGCACTCGCGGTTGACCCGAGCGCACGCATTTGGCAGCTCAGTGTGGGCGAGCAACAACGCGTGGAAATTTTGAAAGTTCTGTACCGCGGTGCACGAGTTCTCATTCTTGACGAACCAACCGCAGTGTTGACACCTATTGAAACGACTGAACTCTTTAAGACTTTGCGCGCCATGGTCGCCGAAGGTCGAACTGTCATTTTCATTTCTCACAAACTTGACGAAGTGATGGCAGTCAGCGATCGCGTGACTGTCTTACGTGGT
>JBEDJE010000219.1:0-5439 GCA_041172985.1 Actinomycetota bacterium | reverse complement strand
CTGGGTTGGCGTGTACGGCAATGTCATGACTACTCGCAAGGGCGAACTCTCCATCAAGGTGTCGCGACTGGAACTGTTGTCAAAGGCCGTGCGCCCGCTTCCCAACAAGTGGAAGGGCCTGACTGACACCGATACTCGTTTCCGTCAGCGTTACACCGATCTCATCGTGAATGAAGATGCTCGTCGTGCATTCGAAGTTCGCCACGCGGTGATTTCTAGTTTCCGTCGTTCGCTGGCCGCTAAAGAATTCATCGAAGTCGAAACACCGGTGTTGCACGTTGAAGCCGGTGGCGCACATGCACGACCGTTCGTCACCCATCACAACTCACTTGACATGCAGTTGTACTTGCGCATCGCGCTTGAACTTCACCTCAAGCGACTCATCGTTGGCGGTATGGAACGCGTCTACGAAATTGGTCGAGTGTTCCGCAACGAAGGCATCAGCACTCGTCACAACCCCGAGTTCACCATGATGGAGCTCTACCAGGCGTTCGGTGACTACAGCGAAGTCATGGCGATCTGTGAAGAACTTATCGTTCAAGCAGCGCGAGATGCCATTGGCACAACTGTTGTCGGTATCGCCGATCCCGCTGGAGTCGTCCACACAGTCGACCTGGCAGAACCATGGCGTCGTGCCAGCATGATGGAACTCATCGCCGAAAAGACCGGTGTCGAAACTCACCCATCACAACCCGTTGAAACACTTCGTGCACTTGCCGACAAGTTAGGCATGCGTTACGACAAGCGTTGGGGTTCGGGCAAGATGATCGAAGAGCTCTTCGAATTCACCGCCGAGTCGTCGCTCATTCGTCCCACATTTGTGACCGGTCATCCTGTGGAGATTTCACCGTTGGCTCGCGCCGATCGCAATGACCCGTTCATCACCGAACGATTTGAATTGTTCGTCGGTGCTCGCGAACTTGCCAATGGGTACAGCGAACTCAACGATCCTGTTGAACAGCGTCTTCGTTTTGAAGAAGAGCAAGCTGCCAAAGATGCCGGCGATGCCGAACGTGGCACCGTTGACGAAGATTACTTACGCGCTCTCGAATTTGGTTTGCCTCCAACCGGCGGCCTCGGAATTGGCATGGACCGCGTTGCCATGTTGCTTTCGGGCGTCTCGTCAATCAAAGAAGTTATTTTGTTCCCCACGCTTCGCCCAGAAGCGTTTTAATTTCATCGTCAATAAGGAGTTGTTATGCCCGCAGCATGGGGTCACGCACTAGTCACTCGAGTTGAAAATGGTTCCAGTAACGACGGAATAGTTCTTGATGCTTGGTTTCACGAACTCGGTTGGGGCGAATCTGCACCGACCACCGATCGCTTCACTGACGATCAACATCATGCATTGCGCGGCGTTCGCGTTTCAGTCGCAACGGTTGTGATCGACACAGACACCGCGCCCACGAGTGCAATCGACGTCTACTTACGCTTGCACTTGTTGTCCCATCGTTTGGCCAAGCCCCGCACACTCAACCTCGACGGCGCATTCGGACTGCTCACCAATGTTGCATGGACCAACATTGGTCCAATTTTGCCCGAAAGCATTGACCAAGTTCGCTGGGAAGAGCGCCGCAGCGGTCGTCTACTCAACGTGCACGGTCTCGACAAGTTCCCCCGAATGACCGACTACGTTGTGCCTTCGGGTGTCCGCATTGCCGATGCCAATCGCGTGCGCCTCGGAGCTCACTTGGCTACCGGCACCACGGTGATGCACGAAGGTTTCTGTAACTTCAATGCCGGAACACTTGGCGCATCAATGGTCGAAGGTCGTATCTCTGCCGGCGTAGTTGTTGGCGATGGCAGCGACATCGGTGGCGGCGCTTCAATCATGGGAACCTTGTCTGGTGGCGGCAAAGAAGTCGTCAGCATTGGCGAGCGTTGCTTGCTTGGCGCAAACGCTGGCATCGGTATCAGTCTTGGCGATGAGTGCATCGTTGAAGCTGGATTGTATGTCACTGGCGGCTCGCTCATCACGTTGCCCGATGGCGAAGTCGTCAAAGGTCGCACGTTGTCTGGCGCGAGCGGATTGCTATTCCGTCGCAACAGTGTCACCGGAGCCATTGAAGCAACTCAACGTTCGGGCAACTGGGGCGGACTCAACGCTGCTCTGCACAAAAACTAGGAGTCATCATGACTGCACTCCCCCAAGGGTTTACGAGTTTCGTCACCAACATCGGCATCAAAGACACCAGCGATGACTTCACCGTTGTTGCGGCCGACAATGTAGTTTCTGCAGCCGGGGTCTTTACACAAAGCCGATTTGCCGGGCCGAGTGTTGTCGTTTCTCGCAAGCACATCGCTAGCCATTCAGCACGTGCTGTTGTTGTCATTTCAAAGAATGCCAATGTTGCAACGGGCGAGCAAGGACTGGCCAACGCCGTTGAAGTGGTGCAAGGCGTGGCGGCCAAACTCGGTTGCGATCCGCATGATGTGTTGATTGCATCCACCGGAGTCATCGGTCGCCAATACCCCATCGAAAAAGTCCGTGCTGGCTTGCTGGCCTTGCCGTTTCCGTTACCCAACAATGATGCCGACTCGGTTGCTCGTGGCATCATGACGACCGACACCGTGCACAAGATTGCTGAAGCCACAATTGGTTCTGGCCCAGCACGCGTCGTTGGTGTTGCCAAGGGTGTCGGAATGATCGAGCCCAACATGGCGACACTGATCACTATGGCATTCACCGATGCCAATGTTGAAGGTGATGCCCTTGATGCAATCTGGCGCCGCGTGATTGATCGCACGTTCAACTGTGTATCGATCGACACCGACACGTCAACGTCTGACACTGCAATCGTTTTGGCCAGCGGCGCTGCCGGCTCGGTAGATCTGGCCGAACTCGAAGTTGCGCTCGAACAGGTAACGCAATCGCTCACCAAACAAGTTGCACGCGATGGCGGTCGCTAAAGCGATTGTCAATTCTCCTCTTGTGAAGACTGCCGTTCACGGTGCAGACCCCAATTGGGGTCGCGTGGCGATGGCTGTCGGAAAATGCAGTCAGTACACCGACATCGATCAAAACAAAGTGATCATCCGTTTTGGTGATCAAGAGGTGTACCCCATTGCGGTTGACGAATCGGGACTCGAGCAACTCAGCAATTACATGCGTGGCAATGAAGTGCGTATTCATGTGTCATTACAAACTGGCCAAGCAACGAGCACCGTGTGGGGCTGCGACCTCACCGATGGCTACGTGCGCATTAACGCCGATTACACGACCTAAAGATGTTCAGAACAAGCCTGATGTAGATCTCTAGTGGTTCGTGTCACACCTTTTACGGGTGTTAGATAACGGGGTTTTTACTACCGTAAAACCATCATGAAAATCACAACAAAAAAATTAGCCACAACCGCATTGATCTCTCTCCTCGTCTTGGCAAGTTGCGGCGGTGACGATTCAAAAGAATCATCAACTTCTTCAACCGACTCGACTTCAGAGACCAGCGACGGCGCCACAGACTCTGCGCCCACCGAATTCGCAGGTCAAGACTTGTCCAATAGCAGCTTCATTGACATGAACTTCAAGGGCGAAGACATGGCCGAAGTCAACTTGTCGGGTTCAGATTTAACCAAGTCATTTTTCGGTTCAGCAACAATGACTGCAGCAAATCTTTCGAAGGCCAACTTGACCGAGACAGGCTTTTCTTTCGCTGACTTGAGCGGCGCCGACTTGAGTGGCGCAACCTTGACCGACGCCAATTTCTCATCAGTGAATTTTGCAAATGCAAACTTGGCTGATGCTCAGGGACAAGGTGCAAGTTTCCGTAGAGCACTACTCGATGGCGCATCACTCATTGGCGCAAATATGACTGGCTCCAACTTTTCTGATGCAGTCTTGACCGGCGCCGATCTCACCAATGTCGACTTCACAAACGCCAATTTGACTTACGCCGATTTCACTGGCGCAAACATGACTGGCGCGATTCTTACTGGTGCAATCATCACCGGAGCCATCATTCCCGAATAACCCTTTGTGCTTCTGGTGCAGAATTGTTGCGTAAACCGCAACAATTCTGCACCAGTTTCACGAAATCACTTGGGTGGCATGCGGATGCCGCCATCCACGCGGATGGTTTCGGCATTCATGTAACTGTTGGTCACGCACTCGACGACCATCGAAGCCAACTCGGTGCCGTAACCCAAACGGTTCGGGAACAACACACCGGTCTGCAACTTCTCTTTGAACTGCTCGCTGCCTTCACCCTCACCGTAAATCGGTGTGTTGATGAGGCCAGGTGCAACGGTGTTCACGCGTACTCCAACTGCAGCCAAGTCACGAGCAATCGGAAGGGTCATACCGACAACGCCACCCTTTGATGACGAGTAGGCAGCCTGGCCAATCTGACCATCGAATGCAGCAACTGATGCGATGTTCACAATTGCACCGCGCTCGCCGTCATTCAAAGGCTCGGTGGTGCTCATTGCAGTTGCAGCCAAGCGGATGCAGTCGAATGTTCCGACCAAGTTGATCGCGATGACCTTTTTGTATGCGTCAAGGCTGGCCGCCGAATCGTACGAACCGTCTTTGCCAACGGTGCGCTGAGCCCAACCGATACCAGCCGAGTTCACGAGTACGCGTAGCGGGCCCATGTCCTTAGCCATTTCGATGGCATTGATGATGTCTTCAGTCTTGGTGACGTCGACCTTGCAGAATGCTCCGCCAATTTCTTTGGCCAAAGCCTCGCCCTTGTCGGCCTGAAGGTCGGCGATGACGACCTTGGCTCCCTTTGCGGCGAGAAGACGAGCGGTGGCAGCTCCGATACCGGATGCCCCACCAGTGACAATTGCGCTTGCTCCGTTGATATCCATACCTGCAGGCTAGACAGGCAGACCCGATTTCGCAGAATTTAACGGCCGGGGATTGGCCCAAGACCAGATCGTGTATCCGAGAATCGAACCGGAGTCATCGCGGTGTACACCGTTGCTCCCGCCGCCAACCAACCAGTGATATCGGCCAAAACATGGGCTTGGCCGTACACATAGAAACACACCTCGCCATTCACCGACAGCGGTGCCACAACCGAGTTCGCAATCGTCTGTCCACTCACAAAGTTGATGTTCGATGAGTTTGGCAGAGTCACATCACATGGATATGCGGTCACGTATCCGCCATATGCCGAAGCAGTAGTCGCATCAACAGTCACGTTCATCATGACCGCCGCCGCACCCAATGCAGGAACCCCATTTGTTCCCGCAACTTGCACCTTCAGCGCCATCCCAGATCCATCGAGCGCGCCAACTCTTGCAACTGGCACGCCACCAATGCCAGATCGCGTATCGAAGACGCGAGTTGGAGCCAGTGAGTTAAATCCAGAACCACCAGCGAACCAACCGTTCACATCGGCGATCAAATCAGCTTGCCCATACACGTAGAAACAAACTGTGCCAGTTGCAGATACCGGCACGATCACAGCATTGGGGACAGTTTGATTCGAA
>JBEDJE010000218.1:0-3071 GCA_041172985.1 Actinomycetota bacterium | reverse complement strand
GCTTGCGATCTTTGGTGGATTCCAAGCAAGTGGGACAACCGAACTGGGAGACCAAGTTGCATTCTTGGCAACGGGCACATTGATTGGCCTCGCGCTCGTGATTGCCGGAGCCGCGTTGTTTGTTCGTTACTCAATTGCTCGCTTTATGCGCTTTTGGTTAGTTCGTCTCGTTCATGAACATCGCAGCGAAACCGACCGTGTGATCGGTGCCCTCAAAGAGATCGAAACAAAACTCACTAAATAGTTTTTAGCGTAGTTTTTAACGGGCGCGGTAGGTGCCGCCACCAAGACCACTGGTGTCCTTGTTCAAACGCTTTGACAAGTGCATGCCCTCAAGAATGAACTCAACGGCCGCCGCAACACTCGCAGCACTGTCGTCGCCGTCAATGAGTGCGTCAACAATGGGTCGCAATGATGGGATGTCTCCAATGAGCATTGCTTGTTCTTCTGAAGGCACGTCTTCACCAGTGTGAACGATTGCGCCTTCTTCAAAAGCAGTAAGTACGGCGCCAGTCAACTCGGGGCTGACAACTTCGCGATACACGGTCAGAACTGAAGCCTTAATGAGGTCGCGTAGCACTTGTCCTTCACGACCTTCTTCAAGCGCTTCGATTTCAATCTTGCCGCCAGTTGATGCAGCGAATGCATCAAGGTCACAGACTCGGGGCACAACATTGGTTTCGCCCAAGCGGAGACCACGACGCAAAGCATTAGCGGCCATCACTTCATAGTTGCTCACACTCAAGCGAACGCTCACACCACTGCGCTGATTGACCTGGCTGCTTTTGCGCGCCAACTGACTGAAGGTCGCAACTACGAGTTCCATGTATGGCGGAACTGAAACCTTGACGTCGCCGACACTTGGCGGACGAGCTTCTTGGCGAATGATCTGCACCTCTGTTGTCGCTTCGAGCGGATAGTGCGTACGAATCTGGCTACCAAAGCGATCTTTCAATGGCGTAATGATGCGACCACGGTTCGTGTAGTCCTCGGGGTTGGCTGATGCAACAAGCAAAACGTCAATTGGTAAACGAATCTTGTAACCGCGTACTTGCACATCGCGTTCTTCAAGAATGTTCAACAGACCCACTTGAATACGCTCAGACAAGTCGGGGAGTTCGTTGATGGCAAAGATGCCACGGTTTGTACGCGGCACGAGACCGTAGTGCAATGTGAGTTCATCACTAAGGTAACGACCTTCAGCAACTTTAATGGGGTCAACTTCACCAATGAGGTCGGCAATCGAAGTGTCGGGGGTCGCCAACTTTTCGCCGAAGCGAACATCTCGATGGATCCATGTGATGGGGGCTTTGTCGCCTTTTTGTTCAACGAGATCACGCGCGTGCTTCGAGACAGGGTTATACGGATCGTCATTAATCTCGCTACCCGCGATGATCGGCAACCATTCATCAAGCAGCCCAGTCAAACTGCGAATCATGCGGGTTTTTGCCTGGCCACGTTCACCTAAAAAGATCACATCGTGTCCGGCCAAAATTGCATTCTCTAGTTGTGGCATCACGGTGTCTTCGTAGCCGAGAACTCCTTCAAACAACGGCTGCTTAGCCATGATACGCGCGACCGCATTACGGCGCATCTCTTCTTTGACCGGACGCGAGACCCAACCCGATGCTTTGAGTTCACGAATATTGGCCGCTGAGGGTGCCGGGGAAGAAGACATATCTTGAGAGTAATCCCCCATCATTGAAACGCAATGATCGTGCCCTTTCTCCACTACCGTTTGAGGTGTGACCACATCGACCGCGCATGAGAGTGAGAATTGGACAACTCTCGACCTCGCTGGTCAATGGCGAGTCACCAAAGCCACCGACGATGCCTTGCGCACCAGCGTTGGACTCGATACCGACGATGAAGAATGGCCCACAATCTCGGTTCCGGGCCATTGGCAGTCTCATCCGCAATTTGCCACCCAAAATGGTCCACTTTTATATCGCAAAGATTTTGAACTTGATGTGCCTCATGATGGCGAACGGCGCTTTATTGTTGTTGACGGACTTTTCTACCAAGGTGACGTCTGGCTAGATGGTGCGTACCTGGGTGACCCCGAGGGTTACTTCGTCCCACACGCTTACGACATCACGGCTCTTTCGAAACTTGATACCGAACATGTTCTCGCTATCGGCGCAACATGCAGTCCACAGCGAGACAAAAAAGCCAAGCGCAATATCACCGGAGTCTTTCAACATTGGGACTGCATCGACCCCAATTTCAATCCCGGTGGAATTTGGCGCGGTGTACGCATTGAACGATCGGGCCCCGTACGCATAGACGCCTTACGAGTTCTGTGTCGAGATGCCAATGAGGCTCGCGCCAATGTCCGCCTCAGCGCTCGGCTCGACAGCAATGGTGATTTACCCGTGCGAATCATCACCTATGTCAACAACAAAGTTGTCGACGAAATCGAGAAGTCTCTCGCTAGCGGTATCAACAGCATTGACTGGGATATCGACATCAACGAACCCAAGTTGTGGTGGCCGTGGTCAATGGGCCAACAGAATCTCACCGATATTCGAGTTGAAGTTGTCCACGAGAACACAATCAGTCACTCAGTAAGTCGTCGTACCGGTTTACGCGAAGTTGCTGTTCAAGATTGGGTGTATTCAATCAATGGTGAACGCATCTTTTTGAAGGGTGCGAATCTTGCGCCAACGCGTGCGATGTTGGGCGATGCCACCGATATTGAATTACGACGGGACATTGAACTGGCTCGTGAAGCTGGTCTCGACTTAGTGCGTGTTCACGGCCATATCTCGCGACCCGAGTTGTATGACGCTGCTGATGAACTCGGCATGTTGGTCTGGCAAGACTTTCCACTGCAATGGGGATACGCCCGACAGATTCGTCGCGAAGCAGTGCGCCAAGCCGAAGAAGCAGTCAACTTACTTGGGCATCATCCGTCAATCATGACGTGGTGTGCGCACAACGAGCCGTTCACGTTCAATGTCACTCCGGGCCAATCTTTTGACATCAAGAAAATGGCCATTCCATTTTTAGCTGGTCACCAACTTCCAACATGGAACAAGAGCGTTCTTGACCGTTGGGTCAAGCGTTCA
>JBEDJE010000217.1:0-4425 GCA_041172985.1 Actinomycetota bacterium | reverse complement strand
GATCACTGGAATGTCAACTCGAGTGATTGCGGCGATGGTGTCGGCCATGTGCACGCCACCTTCAAGCTTGATGCATTGAGCGCCGTTCTTCATCAACACGATTGACGACTCGACAGCTTGTTCGGGGCTGATCTGATACGAACCAAAAGGTAGGTCACCGATGACAAGTGCCTTAGTATTTGCTCTTGCCACACAGCGCACGTGGTACGCCATTTCTTCAAGATCGACCGGAATCGTGTTGCTTGTTCCTTGTACGACCATGCCAACTGAATCGCCGACCAAAATCATGTCAATTCCCGCTTCGTCCACGAGGCGAGCAAAGGTGACGTCATACGCCGTGATCATCGTCATGCGGCGACCTTCGGCCTTCCAAGCCGCAAGATCGGGAACCTGAACTTTCTTACGATCGTTGGGCAGCGATGGCATCACAGAACCTCTTAGGGTCGATACGGGGGGAACAGGTACTAAAACAGCACAGCGAAACCTAGCGAGATAGGTCCCCAGTTTGGTGTTTCGGGGTCTGATTTTTTGTGATTTAGGACATGCCCATCATTGGCTCACAAATGCTGAGGGACAGAGATCGCGATAGCTCAGCATTCCGCCACTGGACGAGGCCCGCAAAATGGCTTCTGTGCAGGCTTGGGCGAACATATCGGCACCTGCGGCCAGCACTTTGTTCAGCAACGCTGGACGACCCACCGGATCGCTAAAAATTGGCTCGTTTTCAGACAGAACCAAATCGCCTGGACCCACCGACAGTCCGAAAATCGTGTCTCCGTCATTCATGAGATGCGCTGGGCGCACGGCACGCGCGAGACCGTCGTGTGCCACTGCAGCAAATTTGGTGCACTCCGACTTTGATAAACGCAGATTGGTCGCGACTGCACCGATCGTGGTGTTCAACGAATTCTCAGGAGTTGCAACAGGCGCAGCGAGTTGTGACAAATAGTCACGCAGTGCTCGACGATCGCTGGCGTTTGGTCGTCGTAAACGCATGACGGACTCGTGCCACGGCAAACACGTATCTGGATTAATCACTGAACCGATTGAGTTCACAACAGCAAGTGCTGAAACAACGTGTCCATTGTCGAGACGCGTGCTGGCCATCCCAATTCCGCCTTTAATTCCTCCAGAGCGCGCTCCCAATCCGGCCCCGACACAACCCACGTCAGAAGAAACCGATTTCGCCAACTTCGCAGCGCGGTAGCCGAAAGACGAATCGGGGCGATTGACGAAATTTCCTCCACGACCTAGATCAAAGATGACGGCTCCTGGAACGATCGGAACAACCCATGATGGATCTTGACCAACCGGAAATCCACTGCCCGACTCTTCAAGGTATTCCCCGTAGGCGCTTCCGCCACTCAAAACAATTGCGTGTACCTTCTGAATCAAATTTTCAGGTCGGAGAAGATCTGTTTCTCGAGTGCCAGGTCCGCCACCACGCACATCAACACCAGCAATCGCTCCATGGGGAGTGAGTAGAACAGTCGTCCCAGTGAGCCAGCCTCGAGAAGATCGTGCAAAATGGCCTACCTTCACCGAGCCAACGTCAGTCAATGAGCCATTCAGGGCAGTCACGCTTGAATCTGATCGATTGGAACGAGCCATGAGACCATGCTGACAGATCGAGCAGTGCCAATAAGTACTTACCGATAATCTCACAGTGTGAAGGATGAACCGGCTTACGCACCTTTGATCATGTCAAAGAGTCGTGCCTTTCGTAACCGTTTCTTTGCTCGGTTTGTTCATTACCTATGGGAAATGGCGATCGAGGCCGGAGCTATAGGAGCATCCACTCGCCGAGGTCAGAAGTTTGGGTCTTTCGGACAACAAAGTGTGATCTGTTTTCCACCCAACACAATCTTCAACGAGAACTTCATCCATATTGGTCGCAACACCATGATTGGCCCGCAGTGCACATTGTCAGCAGGGATGGTTCCTGGGCAGCAATGTATCTCCGACCGCATCGTCACCATTGGCGATCGTTGCTTAATCGGCAAGGGGAGTGGAATTGTTGGGCACTTTTCCATTGAAATTGGCGATGATGTCTGGACCGGTCACAACGTTTACATCACCGACCAAAACCACGGATACAAAGACGTCACTCTTCCCATCTCCGTACAAACGATGCCGGAAAAACCGGTACGCATCGGTAACGGATCGTGGCTTGGCTACGGAAGCGCCATACTTCCAGGCGCCGATATCGGTGAACATGTTGTCATCGGCGCCAACAGCGTCGTGACCGGAGTGATCCCGTCTTTCAGCGTCGCTGTCGGGTCGCCAGCGAAAGTCATCAAACGATTCGTTGACGGTGCCTGGCTAGACGTCGAGAATTAAACAGCCAAATCCATCGCCGCACCACATGACTTCATTCGGTTATTTGTTGTGAAGTCATTGATTGAATCAGATACTGGTGAACCTTCACGCATGGATTCAGCGAATGGCGCATTTTCACCTGTTCGCAACTTTGCCGTGTAATTGATTCGCCCATCAATCCAATCCTGGTAGATACCTCGCCAGATTTCCGTCAACTTCGCATCGTCGCTGCCAGTCGGAACTTGATCAGTCACATCATTAAGCATTTTTTGAATGATTGTGGTTGCCTTATCAATGATGTCCGCCCGTTCAGCCAGCGCGTCGCCCTCGACCGAATTAATGCGACGCAGGTCAACTAGTTTGTCTCGTTCAAGGTTTGCGTTGCGACAAATCTCCTCAGCTCGAATAGTCCAAGCCTTGTCCTCGAGAACATTGATTCCTTCTTTTGAGGCGAAGAAGAACGCGTACACCCAAAACGCGGCGATAATCAAACAGATAGAACCGAGGAAAACCTGCAACATACGTCGGGCTACCGACGTCTTTCCGTTCGAAGTGTTCATGATTTCTTCGCAGGACGGTACGACGTCGCGAGTTGAACGACAGCTCCACCAACACCAAGGGCAATTGTTACCACCAAAGCACTCCAACCCGACATTGAGAAATCAATCGCATTGTCTAGCGACCATTCGCCCGGTCCCATTGTTCCAACCGCAAGCGCCCCGAGTGCGATCGTTGCGCAGTATTCCCAACCTTGATTCGGCAGGAAAACGAAAAAACCAACTTTGAGGTGAGATGTGTAGATGGCAACGACCATGACTCCGATGACACCAGCTGCGGCGAGGGGAGTCAGCAAACCGACCGCCAACATGACGCCTGCTCCGATTTCTGTCGCAGCGGCGGCACGCGCCTGCCACTTCGGCCATTTCATACCCATACTTGCGAACCACGATGCGGTACCGGAGAGGCCACCCTTACCAAACACTTTGTTATAACCGTGATAGGCCAAAAAGAGACCCAAAACTAAACGAAGAATTAACAGACCAAGATTTAATTGGTCAATTCCGAACTGATCTTGATCGAGGCTAAGCATCTGATCAGATTACTGCTAGGAATATTGTGTGCACGGTCATCCAACATCTTCTGGACGTTTTCGTCGTGCGACGACCCTCATTCGCTCTTTGGTCGCGTATCACCCCGGACTTTTTGCGATCTCGATGGCGGGAGCCGCTGTCTTTGCGGTCTGTACGGTCGGCTCGTCGTGGTTGTTGCGTTGGATCATCGACGATGTCATCATTCCCCGGTTCGATAATGACTCCTTTTCTGTCTCCCAGACTTTGATCGCAGTTGGCCTGTTGATGGGTCTATCGCTTATTCGTGCATGCGGAGTCATCATTCGTCGCTCGTTTGCTGGTCGAGCCCAGTGGAGAACAGCACAGAGTTTGACTGATGAAGTCGTTGATGTGATCGTGCAACAGCCGTCGCAGTGGCATCGCCAGCAATCAACTGGCGACCTTCTCACACGCGCCGGTGTAGACGTAGAGGCGAGTGTTGCAGTCATGGCCCCGTTGCCCTATGCAAGCAGTGTCATTTTGATGATGGTCATTGCCGCCGTCGGTCTCATTTCATCTGACACTGCTCTCGGACTAGCAGCCACAGCAGTATTTCCGATATTGATCGGCTTGAACGTTTTGTATCAACGGCGAGTTGATAAATGGTTTGATATCGCTCAAGGTGAACTAGGTGTTTTGTCGGCGGCTGTTCATGAAAGCTTTGAAGGCGTTACGGTGGTGAAAGCTTTCGGAGCAGAAAATCGCGAAACCGAGCGTCTCGCAATCATTGCTTCTCGCGTTCAAAGCGCTCGAATAGCGGCGATCCGCCTACGTTCGCTGTTTGAAGCTGCTCTCGACTTCGTTCCCAACATGACCAATATTTTTTTGGTTGTGGGTGGTGCTTTTCGAGTGCGAAGTGGCGATCTGTCAGTCGGTGAACTGGCGAGCTTCATTTACATGTTTACCCTTTTGGTGTTTCCACTGCGACTCATCGGCTATGCCCTTTCAGAGATGCCGCGGTCTCAGGCAGGATTTGATCGAATTCAAAACCTTCGAT
>JBEDJE010000216.1:0-4661 GCA_041172985.1 Actinomycetota bacterium | reverse complement strand
GAGTCGGAAAGAATGCCTGGCCATTCATGATGGCGCGAGTAAATCTTTGGTGACTTACTCCGAGCTTGATTCACGTGTCGCAACGTTTGCTCATTCACTAGTTCAACGAGGAGTTCAAGTAGGAGACCGAGTGGCAGTACTCGTACCTCCGAGTATTGATCTGATAGCTCTGGTGTATGCCTGCTGGCGTATCGGAGCAGTGACAGTCATCGCCGATCGCGGACTCGGAATGCAGTGACAGTCATCGCCGATCGCGGACTCGGAATTCGTGGTTTAGGCCGGGCGGTGAAATCTTCTCGTGTTCAGCATGTCGTCGGTATTCGCTCAGCAACGATTGCTGCGCGTACTTTGCGATGGGCCCCACGTGCATCCGTTATCGATCTCAAGTCATTGCAGAGTTCATCCCGACTTGAAGGATTGGCGAAGTTGGTTCGTCTAGAGCCAACAGCGGAAAATTTGGCGGCGATTTTGTTCACATCTGGAGCGACCGGGCCGGCGAAAGGCGTTCGCTATACCCATGGTGAGCTGTGTGCTCAGCGAGATATTCTTCAGCGGGTCTACAACATCACAGACACCGACAGTTTTGTTGCAGCATTTGCTCCATTCGCTTTATTCGGACCAGCTCTCGGAATCACCACTGGGCTAGCCGATATGGATGTGACATCTCCTGCAACATTGACTGCGAAGGCTCTTGAAGATGCATGCAGTGCAATCCGAGCAACGATGGTGTTTGCATCTCCTGCAGCATTGGCAAATGTGCTCGCGACTTCATCATCACATTTGCAATCACTAGGGCAAGTACGACTCGTGATGTCGGCCGGAGCACCTGTCCCCATCGGGACTCTGCGCGAAATGAAACAGCTCTGTCCAATTGCAGAATTGCACACACCCTACGGAATGACCGAAGTTTTGCCAGTTGCCGATCTATCACTCGAGCAACGTGAGGTCATTGGCGAGGGCCGTGGAGTATGCGTTGGTAAGCCAGTCGATGATTGCCAGGTCAAAGTTGTTGCGATTCAAGGAACAAGTAATGCTTTACCTATTGGCGATACTGGTGAGATAGTGGTCAGCGCACCTTGGATGTCGCTTGGCTACAACCGGTTGTGGCTCACGCAACAAAAGGCTCGTTTTAAAAGTGAGGGGTTGACCTGGCATCGAACCGGAGATGTTGGGCATCTTGATGTTGATGGCAATCTTTGGGTTGAGGGTCGTGTGGTACATATCATTCACACTTCGAACGGTCCCTTGACTCCCGTCCCTTTAGAAATTTCCTGTGAGACGATTCCAGGAGTGAAGCGAGCGGCCGCCGTTGGTATTGGTGACATTGGTATTCAACAAGTTGTGATTGTCCTTGAAACCGAACAGGGACGAGACGATGTTGCATTGGCCGCCACCTCGGCACAAGTGCGCGAAGCACTGCCACATATCGATGTTGTTGCGGTTTGGGAAACAAAAAAACTTCCCGTTGATATTCGACACAATTCAAAAATTGATCGCACTGCATTGGCGAAAAAAATGCAGAAGGCTCTTTCAGGTAAGTCTCAATGAAGGTTTTAGTGACTGGTGCAGGAAGTTTGTTATTGGGTGGTATCGCTCGACAACTCGCCGAGCGTGGCGACGAAGTCATTTGTTTCCAACGCCGAGAATCAGCATCAACCCATCAGAACATCACGATGTTCGCCGGCGATATTCGAGACCGAGGTTCGGTCACCGAAGCCGCTGCGGGGTGTGAGGCAATCATTCATGGCGCTGCTCGCGTTGGCGTTATGGGATCTTGGGAAGACTTCAATTCAACGAATGTTGACGGCACGACCAATGTCCTCAGGGCCGCCGAGGAGCACCGCATTGCACGACTTGTATATGTTTCGACACCATCAGTTGCACATGTTGGTCGCTCCATTGAAGGCGATGTAGCGACTCCCGCGACCACTGGTCGAAAGCGGGCCTTTTATGCCGAATCAAAAGCGTTGGCTGAGATTTCGGCGTTGGCAGCCAACAACGAAAGTCTCGGAGTCGTAGCACTTCGGCCGCACTTGGTGTGGGGACCTGGTGACACTCAATTGGTGGGGCGTATTGTTGAGCGCGCTCGACAAGGTCGACTAGTGATGGTCGGCTCAGGGAATGCTCTTGTTGATTCAACGTATATCGATAATGCCGTTAGTGCTCACATTGCCGCTCTTGATTCAATCAAACCAGGCTCACGTTGCGCTGGGAAGGCTTATGTCATCTCGAACGGCGAACCTCGGACTGTCAATGAACTGATGAGCCGAATCTGCCAAGCAGCTGGAGTTGAATTTTCACCAAAACATGTTCCGGCAGTAATTGCACGAAACATCGGAAGTGCGGTTGAACGAATCTGGCCACTCATTCGAAAAGATGAACCGCCGATTACTCGTTTTGTCGCCGAACAATTGGGAACGGCTCACTGGTTTGATCAGCGACCAGCCCAAGAAGATCTCAATTGGAAACCAGAAGTTTCTTTGGACGAAGGTTTTGCACGCCTAGCAACGTGGTTTCAGACGCAATAGAGAATCTCGGCTGCCCGATGATTAGATGTTGTACGTCGCGATCACAGGTGCATGGTCAGACCAGCGAGTGTCATAAGACTGGGCGCGATCAACAAATGCTGCCGTTGATGTCTTGGCAAGCTCAGGACTTGCGATGTGGTAATCAATTCTCCAACCTGCGTTGTTGTCAAATGCTTTACCGCGCCACGACCACCATGAATATGGACCAGGTACTTCGCCCACATGTTGCCGTAGGACATCAACCCAACCATATTTGTCGAACATTTCGTCAAACCATGCCCGTTCTTCGGGAAGGAAGCCAGCACTTTTTAAGTTGCCCTTCCAATTCTTGAGATCAAGTTCTTTATGAGCAACATTGAGATCGCCCGTGAGCAGAAGCAAGTTCCCACTAGATCGCATATCGGTCATTCGCTTTTTCATGGCGGCGAAGAATGCATACTTCTCAGTCATGCGTTCGGGTGATTCGGCGTCTCCTGTATGCACGTAAGCCGAGACAACCGACAATGTTTTTGTTTTGCTGATTTTGATATCAGACTGGATCCAGCGACCAGTGAAGTTGTGAACCTTGTGGTCATCGCCGATCTGTGTTGAAACGATTGGCAGTCGACTGGCGACAGCAACTCCGGCGCGACCTTTTTGATTAGCTACCAATTCATCGGGACAGCGAACCTCTTGCATGGTGATGATGTCGGGTTGACGCTCGTCAATCCAGGCATGCATTCCATTTTTCACAGCGGCACGAAGACCATTGACATTGACTGATGCGATAGTGATCGGCATATCAAGATCGTGTCATAGAACCGTCTCGACCACCTAGTTATTGCCAATCTTGCGACGATTACTCGGGCGTGTTTTGCGCGGCAAGAAAGTCTTTGAAGGCCGCTAAGGCGCGCGGCCCGTAGACCGTCGCTGGTCCACCGTTCATGAGTATTGCGACACCGATTGCTTCGGCCACTTCGGCTTCGGTAGCCCCTTGTTTGGCCGCGCCTCGGGCGTGAGAAGCGATACAGCCATCGCATCGATGGCTGACGCCAATCGCGAGAGCTATGAGTTCTTTCGTCTTGCTATCTAAAGCTCCTGGTGCCATCACAGCAGTGTGAAGACCGGCAAATGCTTTCATGACTTCAGGAATCTGATGTCGCAGTTCGCGGGCCAAGGGAATGAGTTCATTCATGACTTCGGTTCCGTGCGTATGTTCGCTCATACATCCATTGTGGCAGGCTTCGGGACCAAAGTACGACGGTCTAAAGTCCTCTCAGATGGTTGCCCACACGCGGTTGTCATCGGTAAGAATGGGGTCGTGACCAGCCAACCTTTTCGTCCAAGTGCAGATCGGCTTTTGCCAGACCTCACAATCAAGCAAGAGATTGTGCTCTTGGCTCGTGCATTGTGGCGCGAGGGATACAACGATCACTTAGCTGGTCACATCACAGTCAACATGCATGATGGAACACTGCTGTGTAATCCGTGGTTGTTGCTGTGGAATGAGTTGCGTCCTGAACACATCATCCGAATTGATATGGATGGCAAATTGGTCGAAGGCGATTGGCCAGTCCCGTTAGGTATTCCTTTGCATCTTGAATTACATAAGGCTCGTCCCGATGTCGAAGTAGCCGTTCATAATCACCCGTTGTACGGCACGGTGTGGGCCGACCTTGGTGAAATACCACCACCACTTGACCAATCCAGTGTCTTGGGCGGTGGAGGCGATGTCATGATCGTGCGCGAGTACGGGGGCAGTGTTGATGATTCCGGATCTGCTGCTGCCGCTGTCGCCGCGATGGGCGATGCCGAGTTAGTTCTCCTCTCTGGGCATGGCACATTTGTGCTCGGTAATTCGATTCGCGCGGTTCACCAACGTGCAGTCGCTCTTGAACAACGTTGTCAACGTGCCTGGCATGTTCGTGTTGCTGGTGGAGACATGACTTCACCACTGCCTGACTGGTTCATTGATCGAATGAAGCAATCCGACGGCGACAAGTTCCACGGTTTTTGGGAAGCGATGGTTCGGCAAGAGTTACGTGCAGACCCCAGTCTTCTCGACAATTCATGACAGAGTAGAGATATGGCCTCAGTCATTCAGATCGTTGTATCGCCACTTGGATTTACCGCCAATGACATCGGTCCAATCAA
>JBEDJE010000215.1:0-3095 GCA_041172985.1 Actinomycetota bacterium | reverse complement strand
GGTCGAGTACCGAAGTCATCGCCACCTGGCATATCGAGTCGTACATGGCCTTTGCACGCCAACAGCGGTCCGAGCAAATTGATTGATGCACGAATCGTCTCAACTAATTCGGACGGCGCAACCGATTTCACGTCGCCACGATTGGTTAACAACAAAACATCGGCGCGGTGAAGATCGTGTGAAACATCGACACCTAACGCACCCAGCAACGACCCCATCGTGTCAACATCTGAAATGGCGGGCACATTGGTGAGCTCGTGAGTACCTTCTGCATAGAGCGACGCAACCATGAGCTTCAAAACCGAGTTTTTCGCACCAGGAACATCGACTTCTCCGGCCAATGGACCACTGCGGTGAACAACGATGCGATCCATGAACCCCAAATATAGGTCGCCAAGTAGGCTCGCCGCTGTGGGTCGCGATGTGAAACATCTTGTACGGACGTGGCCCGATACTCCCGAAAGTCGCGATTGGCTCACATCGCCACGCGGAGACATCGTCCTCGAAGCACCTGGCAAGCCCACTGCAACTGAGATCGCCGTTTTTGATCAAGATACGGGTCCGTTTGTTGAGTATCGACGCACCGTTGCCGCTAGTACCGACGGCGCCAACTTGGTCGAGACCCTCGATTACAAATTGGTCATTCCGTGGTTCTCGTGGTTGTTCGGAAGGTTGATTGGTCGCTTACTTCGCCGTCGCGAGGTTGGGCCAGAGCCGTCTCGTCAACCTGCGTGGGCCCCACCCGATCGTCTCACGGCACGTCAAGCCCAAGTACTCGGACTCTTGGCCGCTGCTTCGTTGCTGAGCGCATTCGTCAACACACTCTTCACGCAAACAGTTGCCTTTGCTGGTGACGACTTTGGTGTTGGCGATTGGGGACGTGGAGTTGCCGGCACTGTTGTGCGCGTCGGAATCATTTTGGGTTTGCCCGCAGCACTACTCGCCGATCGCATTGGTCGACGACGTGTGGTGATTGTGTTGGCGTGGGCCGCACCGATTATCGCTTCGCTTGGCGCGATTGCTCCTAACTTTCCGATACTTGTCGCGACTCAAACGTTAGGACGGCCACTTGGTTTGGCTCTTGATCTATTGGTCGCCGTGATTGCGGCCGAAGAAATGCCGCGCGGTTCGCGCGCGTATGCAGTTGGTCTTTTGGCAATGGCCAACGGACTCGGTGCCGGAGTTGCAGTCATTGCGTTGCCACTCGCCGATATCGGCGACAACGGTTGGCGTTTCATTTATGTCATTGCGCTCGTGTGGCTTGCCGTTGCTCTTGATCTCACTCGTCGTTTACCCGAGACCCGCCGTTTCGAATGGCACCAAGAAGATGTCAAAGCAACTCCGGTGCCAAAGTTGCGACGCAAGCGACTAGCAATTCAGATGGCCGTTGCCTTCTTTGGGAATATGTTGTTGTCACCGGCCTCGTTTTTTCAAAACTCTTTCCTCAAAGACGAGCGCGGATTTTCTGCAGGCATGGTTGCCGTCTTTACTCTTGTGACTTCAACACCCGCCGTCATCGGGCTCATTGTTGGTGCACGCGTCGCCGATCAGAAAGGCCGTCGCCGTTTAGCAGTGACGTGCGCGCCAATTGGTGGATTGCTGATTGCTTTATCGTTCTCGGCAACTGGTGGTCTGATGTGGATGACCGCAATCATTGGCGCAATCATCGCGGCCACGGCGTACCCGCCACTTGCGGTCTATCGCACCGAACTTTTCCCAACGGGCAATCGTGGTCGCGCGGCGTTCTTGATTCTGGCGAGCGCGCTCATTGGCGGAAGCATTTCGTTGCTCATCACCGGTGCAATTGTTGATGGTGGAACCAGTTACGGACCAGTGATGCTCGCACTCGTTGTGGGCCCAGTCATTGTGGCCTTAATTGTGTTCTTCACGTACCCAGAAACTGCCCACCGTGAACTCGAAGAACTGAACCCCGAAGATCACACACTTCCGGTGAAGCGACCCAACCAATCTTGAATTACTTCGGCGATTTCGCCGTCTTTCTTTTTCATTTCATGATGGGCGTGCTGCACGAAGTGATGCGTCACCTCACCCGGAATCTTGGCAGTCCACTCTTGTAGTTCATCTGGTGAACCAAATTCGTCTTTGGTTCCCTGAATAAATAAGCACGGCACATTGAGTCGTTCAAAATGTTCAACGCGCAAACTCTCGGGTTTGGCTGGTGGATGCAACGGATAAGAAATCAAAATGACTCCAGCGACCGGCATTGCGTCAAGACCATCGGTGTCGGGTACGCCAGCAGCAACCATTGAACACATACGGCCACCCATTGAGCGACCACCCAAAACAAGTTGTTGAGTGGGCACGCTCAGGTCAGAGGCAAATGCATCGGCACATTCGCGCACGCGAGAAATCAATTTACGTGGACGGTCAGGAGCCTTGCGACCTTCAATGCGATATTCAAAATCGTTGCGGCGAACTGGCAACGGCGAAAGTTTGTCTTCGATCGCTTTGAGTGACGGATGATCGCTTCCAGAACCGGCACCGGGAAACAGAAGAACTCCGCTGACAATACTCATGAGTTCGCCAGCAAAATGCGGCGAGCTTCGCCCAAATCATCAATAGAAACTGCAGCTTTCATTTCATCGCCTCCGTGGTCTGGGTGAGCCTCACGTAATCGATCGCGAAATTTTGCTTTCACTTCTTTTGACGACGGTTTGGTTGTTCCAACGGGGAAGCCTAAGAGTTCGAGAGCCCAAGCACGGGGATCACCCATTGAACGCATCGTTGAGGCCTTGCTGCCCACAAGATGGCTGACGAATGCTGAGCCCAAGGGACCACGCCATGTCATGGCTTTGGTTAACACCGGACCCAACAACAAGCGTGTCGCTGGGTCAAGCCGTTCAAGAGCGTAGATTGACCCGAGTACTTGGCTCATTGCGCTTCCTTGGGCATCAAATTCGAATGAATAGTCATCGCCGTCACCGACAAGACGGTGCAGACTACGCGCCATTCCATGACGATCGACTTGAAAACGATGACGAAGCCGCGGTTGCGGAACGCGATCGCCATTTTGCACTTGAGTCAACAGGCGTTGCGTGTCGGGAATGACATCGTCGTCAACATCAATAATGTGT
>JBEDJE010000214.1:0-3099 GCA_041172985.1 Actinomycetota bacterium | reverse complement strand
CAGCGGCACGGTCGACCACGTCGGTAATGGCCATGGTCTTGTCACGAGGAGTGAATTCGCCGTATTCGTTATTTTCACAGGCGAACACAATCGGCAGATGTAAAGCACACGCCATGTTGGCGGCTTCGTGGAAAGCACCGATGTTGGTTGAACCATCACCGAAGAATGCAACCGCAACTTGGCCCTTGCCGCGGTACTTGTTGGCGAATGCGGCGCCGACAGCGATCGGTGAACCAGCACCCACGATGCCGTTTGCACCGAGCATGCCAAGCGAGGTGTCGCTGATGTGCATCGAGCCACCCTTGCCCTTGCAATAACCCGTGGACTTACCCATGAGTTCGGCCATCATGCGGTTGAAGTCGCCACCCTTAGCCACAAGGTGACCGTGGCCGCGGTGCGTTGAGGTGATGTGGTCATCATCGTTCAGTGCTCCACACACGCCTGAGGCAACAGCTTCTTCACCCACGTACAGGTGTAAGAAGCCGGGAAGTTTGTTGGCCTCGGCAAGTCGACCAGCGGCTTCTTCGAATAAACGAATGCGCACCATGCGACGATGGAGATCAAACTGTTTTGCTGATGAAAAATCCATAGCTACCTGTTTCTGTGAATAGATGTCTGTGTGAAAGATCGTTTTTAAGTTTTGATTACTCGTTGAGGCCGCGGGCCCAGCGCAACGAACGACGCAAGAGTTCGTAGTAAGCCGGCTTCTCCCATGAACAGCGTTCGATGCGCGGGTAGTAGTCGAGCACTGGTGCCATGTCGTAGTGACCACGGCAATGTCCAAGCGTGTTATACAAAATTGAACCCTGACCTAAATCGCGCAAGTACATCACGAGATGGGTGGGGTCGCAATTGGTCCAGTCGGCTTCGACGAAACCTTTGGCGTCACCTTGCCAGGTTGTGTGCAACAAAGCATGAAGCGCATCGCGGTCGGCGTATTCGCTGAGGTACAACTCGTCATCAGTATCAAATGACTCAATGCCAGACACGAGCCAATGGTTCGGGTCGCTTACTTGCACCGTGTATGGCTGAATCGGTGGGTGGGCCACAAACTGGCTACCCAAAGTGTCGGCCCATGACGGAAAGCAACGCGGAGCATCGACGCCGTTTGGTCCACCCAACGTGAGTGCCGCGTTGGTGCCATGCAGCGCTACCCAGCGTCCACCGTTTTCGACCCACGAACGGATCTCGGTTTGGGCCTTTTCGCTTGGACGAACATCGCAGGTGTACGAAACCAAGATTGAAGATTTCGCTATTCCAGTTGTGTCTTCGTAATCGGGTTGCACGCGAACACGAAACTCTTCGTGTTCGCCAAGCAATGTCAATAGTTCGCGACGTGCGAAATCAATGTCGTGATACTTGCCACCAGCGACAAGCGTGACGTCGATACGCCGACCCGGGGTAGAGCTCATGATCGTGATCTCGTTCTTGTTCTACTTCTCATCCGCGTGCAGCGGATCAGAAGTCGATGCGCTTCAAGAAGCCACCATCAACGGTGATGTTGACACCATTGATATGACGAGCAGCCGAACTTGCGAGGAATGCCACTGTATTAGCAACATCGCTCGGTTCGCCCATGTGGCCACTTGGGTGATTCTTTTCAGTGGCCTCGAAGAATGGGGGCATGGCATTCTTGATCATGTCCCAGTCGCCGCCTTGAACCATGATCGGTCCAGGCGAAACAACGTTGCAACGAATACCTTGTGCACCGAGAACCTGAGCTTGGCCAAGAGTCCAGTTGACAACAGCCGACTTCATGGCGCTGTAGCTACCCGAACCACTGGCGAAGTGTTCGCTCGTTGCGGTGGTTCCGATACTGATGACTGAACCGCCACCATTGGCAAGTGCTTCTTTGGCAGCGTCAACACCGTGAACAAGCGACATCAGGTCGATGTTGAAGTTGTTGATCCAGGCTTCGAGCTTGCGTGCAGGCTTACCCGAGGTGTTGTGAACGTACACATCAATGCCGCCGAGTTGTTCGGCTGACGATGCGACCCAGGCGCGGAGTGCTTCGGGATCGGCTGCATCTACAGATGCGCCGACAACTTTGCCAATCTTCGACATTTCGGCAACAGCGGCCGCGACTTCTTCGGCGTTACGTGCGCAAATAGCGACTGATGCACCTTCGGCGAGCATTGTTTCAGCAATCGCGCGACCGAGGCCCTTGGTTGAGCCAGTGACTAAAACTTTTTTACCCTTAAGACCTAGGTCCATGATGTTGCCCCCTGTTGTAGTTGTTGTTTGTTATGACTGAAACTTGCTGAAACGACTAGTCGTAAAACTACGACCGGAACTTCTTACCGACGCGTGTCTTTCCAAGAAATATCTTTGTCAACCCGAGGTTCGCCAGGAAGACCGAGAACTCGTTCGCCGATGATGTTGCGCTGAGTTTCGTCAGATCCACCAGCGATGCGGTAGCCAGGGGCGCCAAGAACGTGTTCGCCCCAGGCAAATGTGCCCCATTCACCAGTATCGGCGATGAGCGTGGCTCCAAGAATCTTCGACATCACATCGCTGATGTATGTCATGCCTTCGGTCCACATGAGCTTGCCGAGTGATCCTTCTGGGCCAGCTGCTTGGCCAGCGCGACGCATATCAGATGCTCGGCGATTGACGAATCCTTCAACACGGAAATGGGTGTACGCCTTAGCGAGTTCTTGGCGCATCACCGGATCGCTCGTGACGCCCATGGCTCGAGCAGTAGCGATGATCTGGCGCCATGAACCACCGACGCGTGATCCGCCGCCACCACCGTCACCAGAGTGGTCACGTTCAAAACCAAGTGTGGTGAGCGCAACCTTCCAGCCTTCGCCAACAGGACCAAGGCGCATAGAGTCGGGGACACGCACATCATTGAAGAACACTTCGTTGAATGATGATCCGCCACTCATCTGTTTGATGGGACGAATTTCAATACCTGGTAGATCCATCGGAATGATGAACGCAGTCATGCCCTTGTGCTTGACGACATCAACATCGCTACGAGCGATCAACTCGCCCCATTCAGAGAACTGTGCACCTGACGACCAAACTTTTTGACCATTGATGACCCACTCGTCACCGTCGCGATCGGCGCGACATGCAAGGCCAGCCAAGTCG
>JBEDJE010000213.1:0-4522 GCA_041172985.1 Actinomycetota bacterium | reverse complement strand
TTTTTAATCCGAGATATTTCGGATTTGTAATCGCGTTAGCAGTGGAACCTTGGACCACGAGGTTGCCAGCGGTGATGTAGACGGCGTCAGCGGTGTAATCACTGGGAAGAATTGGCACGGCACCGATGACGGGAATGCCAGCAGCGTTGAAAGTTCCGTAATCAACGAAGATGTCCAAACCGATCATCGCCAAGTCAACTTTTTTTGCCGCCAGTTCTTGCGCGCAGGCCTGTGAGGATTCGGGACTGCCAACAGAAATACAGATTTCTAATTCAATGGGGCGTCCGGCAAAGCCACCTAACTCGGCGTTGATGTAATTGGCAGCGGCTCGAAATGCATTGGTGAAATCAGGGAAGTCGGCGGCCGGAGAACCTTCTGTGTTGACAACGCCAATGACAAAGGGTTCGCCTGTCGGGGGAGGGATTGTCGAATCTTGGCTTGGGGTCGTGACATCGGTGGTCACAACGTTCTCCGTGGAATCAGGAATGCTTGTTGTCGTCTTTGACTCGGTGCAGGCGATGGCTAAAAACCCACTCAGGACCACAGCCAACACTGGCAACGTTTTACGGCACAATTTCATATTCATCTTCCCCCCGACATGAACCTTAGCCCCCCAGAAATTAGGCCTGAGAACCCCGCATGCTGGGCTATCTCGCGCCCAAAGGCATGGGCTTTGGGCAAAATGGGGCGATCAGCGAAACCCTTGTTCGCGTAGGCTGTGAAGGTCGTTGTGAAAGCCACGTCGTGATCCCCCGAGAAAGCCACTGCCATGCCCAACGAAATCCATCAATCTGACAAATTGGCCGATGTCTTGTATGACATTCGTGGTCCAGTACTTGATGAGGCCAAGCGACTCGAGGCGGCTGGTCAGCGCATCATCAAGCTGAATATTGGTAACCCGCACCCTTTCGGTTTTGAGACACCAGCCGAGATTTTGGTTGAAGTCTCACGCAGCTTGCAGGCATCGCAGGGGTATAGCGATTCGCAAGGTATTACTGCGGCACGTACTGCCGTCGTGCAGCACTACCAAAACCAAGGCATCGATATCACCAATATTGATGATGTCTGGTTGGGCAATGGAGTCAGTGAACTCATCCAGTTATCACTCAATGCGTTGCTCAATGGGGGCGACGAAGTTTTGATTCCGGCTCCCGATTATCCGTTGTGGACTGCCTCGACGACTCTTGCTGGTGGCACGCCAGTTCATTACCTCTGCGATGAAGAGAACGAATGGAATCCTGATATCGCCGATATCGAGAGCAAAATCACCAGTCGCACAAAAGCGATTGTTGTGATCAACCCGAACAACCCAACCGGTGCTGTGTACAGCCGCGAAATTCTCCGCAAAATTGCCGATCTTGCTATCGAGCACAATCTCATCGTGTACGCCGACGAAATCTACGACAAGATTTTGTACGACGATGCTGTTCACCACACCTTTGCTGAAGTTGCACCAGATGTGTTCACGATTACTTTCAACGGACTTTCAAAGGCTTATCGACTAGCCGGATTCCGTTCGGGGTGGATGGTCATGACCGGCCCACGTAAGCACGCTGCGAGTTACATCGAAGGTGTTCAGATGTTGACGAACATGCGTCTATGCGCCAATGTTCCGGCTCAACATGCCATTCAGACAGCGCTTGGTGGACGTCAAAGCATCAAGGATCTCATCTTGCCTGGTGGTCGATTGCTCGAACAGCGCGACGCGGCAATAAAGGCATTGCACGAAATCCCGGGCGTCACATGTGTCGTTCCTAAGGGAGCGTTGTATGTGTTCCCGAAGCTCGACCCCGAGATGTATCCCATTGCTGACGACCGTCGATTTGTTCTTGACTTCTTGCGCGCCGAACACGTGCTCGTTGTTCAAGGAACTGGTTTCAACTGGCCGCGTCCCGATCACTTGCGTATCGTCACGTTGCCGTGGGCGAAAGATCTCACTGAAGCGATTGGTCGCTTAGGAAGATTCTTGTCGAGCTATCAACCGCCCAAAGATTGAGCGCGTTGTTCAGATGATGTTGAGTGCGTCTAAAAACTTCGCAACGACATCTTGATCGCCAGTTACCTTGCAGTGTTCGCTCCAATGTGAACGCTGAGTTCCCCAGTTCACAAATGAATGTCCGTTGCTACTGACGTCGGCGACCGAGCCACTTGTCTTGCCCTCGGTGACGACGATGTTGTTGCCCGATGGAGCGATTGTCCACGAACCTCCACCCGCACCAGTCAAGGTCAGTGTGATCGGAGCCGAAAGTGAGCGACCGAGGTCAACCTGCATTTGTGGCATGCCAGTAATCATCCAGCGAATTGCGGGTCCGAGGCGAGTTGCATCTGAATCGGGAAGTCGGCGTTCGATGGGTCCCTCGGGGGCGAGAAGGTCGATGCGCAGGTGGCAATAGTGGTCGAACGCGTAAGCATCGGCCAATTGATTCATGGGGTACGAACCCAAGTCGGCGAGTGGGATAACCGTCGACGCAAGTGGCTCTTCTTGCATTGAGGCCAATACCGCAACTGCTTGATCGCAGAATGCCAAGTACTCATCAAGAATCTGTTGGTTAGTCCAGTCTTTGCGGGGTTCAACGAGCAAATCCATCATTCGTTCGGCCGGAAGATTGATGGGCTCGGCGGGGGCTGGCGAAGGATCGACCGTTTCTTTGTAGTTCGAGCTCATGTGGGCGACCAGGTCGCGTACCGACCATCCGATGCAGCCACTGGGTCGTGACCATTCTTCTTCGGTCAAAGTTGTGATGACCGATTTCACTTCATCAACGGCAATTCGGAGGGCTTCAATTCCTTCGCGTGACATGGCTCTATCTCCTGGATCGTTTGTCCTTTCAGCGTACGAAAAAGGTCAATGTTTGGGCGAAGCGGAACAAAAATAGTTAAGCGTGGCAGAGTAGTGAGATGGAATTAACTGCTGCGCCGCCTCTTGAAGCGCCTGTCCACATCGTCGGTCATATTTCATCATTGTTAGTTGATGAAGTGAGAGATAACCGACTATTTGGTACCCGGCTGAATCAGCAACAGAGCGGACAACCTACGAATTATTCCCAGGGATTTCGTTCTTTGCCGCCGCAGCCCAAGAGAATGCAGTTGTTGCAGGCGGGCGACACCCGTTGGTGGTTTGGTCGCATGGACGTACTGGAATGCGACATAACTACAGCTTGTTGTGCGAAGCATTGGCGGCGCGCGGCTACATCGTGATCGCGTCTGATCATCCCGGTGACACTTTGTTTGATTGGGCGCTCGGAACCCATGTTGATGACATCACCAACGATCGCAATCGAATCGGAGATGTGCGTTTGCTGATTGATTGTGCGCTTGGCACTGGACCCGAACTTGCCCCTTGGTTGAGCGCACATGTTGACGAATCGCGAATCGCGGTTGGTGGGCATTCATACGGTGGACTTACGGCACTTGCGACCGTGTCAACTCTTCACGAGTTCACGCCCGATACTCGAGTGCACGCCGCATTTTTGGCGCAGGGCTACACGCGAATTTTGCCAGATGAAATTTTTGCTAGCACTGCAGTACCCGTACTGATGGTGGTTGCTAATCAAGATAAGACCACCCCTCCGATCACCGATGCCGAAAAGGCGTGGAGTTTCTTGTCGGCGCGTGAAGGTCGAGTTGGTGAATTGTCGCAGAGGTTTGATGTTGACCAGGCGGGTCATCAGGCTTCTAGTGATTTTGGTTTATACGCCGAACTTTCGCCACAAGTTGAGAACTTGCCCGACATGTTGCGCATGTATCTCAAATCGGTTGTCGATGACTCGCCGGCTGAATGGATCACTGCCTGGCGAACCACGGTGTTGCGCCATGTCGTCCTCATCGACAACTTCCTCAAGTCTTTGTAACTAGACCTGGTAGGTGCGGGCGGCGGTGTTGTAGAACAAGTCGGCGCGTTCGCTGGCCGAAAAACTGCTCGTCATCTTCTTGTATGCGTTCCACAAAACTTCGTACGACAATGACAAACGATCAACCGGGAAGTTTGATTCGAGCATGCATCGTGATGGACCGAAGCATTCAATCGCGTGTAGGTAATAGCGCGATTGTTGGGCATTGAATTCATCTGATGTCGGTGGGCAAGTAGCGGTGTTCCACCCAAAGCCGTTATCGGGCATTGCCAGTCCGCCGATTTTGGCGACCACATTGGGACACTTCGCAATTTCGGCAATATCTTTCTTCCACTGCTCCCCGAAGTGATCAAGGACCATCGTCGTCCCAGGCGTTGCGCGTGCCAACTCTAAGAACTCGCGATTCTGATGGTGATAGTGCCACGAGTCGTAGGTGAATCCTCGTTCACCAAGTCGTGCTACTCCACGACGGAATGCTGCATCAAGATATAGATCCTTGATTCCGTGACCCGGAATCATCATTGCTTCAGGATGAGTTGCGAGTGCGAGGGCATCACGAATGCCGCGGAACAATCCACGGCTTGCTTCAACGTGCATGTCGAGCAACTCATCGCGATCATCGCGCCGGAGATCAATAGAACTCACGATTCCAGCGATCAGCGGATTCGGGT
>JBEDJE010000212.1:0-3126 GCA_041172985.1 Actinomycetota bacterium | reverse complement strand
AATGAATTCGCCAAAACGAATTGCATTGTTTGAATCGGAGGGTTGACGGACGACAGCAATTCTCGCGCTTGACGAATATCTCCGCGTTCAAGAAGCAGATCTGCAATGACTGCTTTGATGAGCCCTTCTGAAATATTGGTCCGGTAATGGTCCATGTACCAAAGCACATCGTCGGCAAGGGATATCGCTTCGTCCCATTTCCCGGTGTAGGCAAGCAGAGAGGTTTTAGCAACTTCAATTTGGCAACCGATACTCAGAGTGTGTTTGTTTTCATTGAGCACTTCAAATTCCTGTATTTCAGCAAGCGACGCAGAAATATTTCCGAGCGAATTGAAAGCGAGAGCCAAGGTTCCAGAAATCGCTTGCTTGGCGCGAACATTTGCCCCATGTTTGATTTCTTGTAACGATCTCGCATGCCCCTCTGCCACGGAGTGATCGACCAACAACCTTGAATTGAGTAAATCATGAGATAGAACAACGCTGAGCTCAGATATCGGCATGGATGCGCCTGGTGGAACGTGAGCAAACGATGATTCACTAATTCTTCCTGTGTTCGTCAAAAAGTGAGAACGCTGAGCAAGTAGTGACACAGAAACTTCACGGCCGGATTGCTCTTCTTCATCAATGATTGAGATCGCCGAATCAAGCTTGCCCGAAATGTAGAGACAGTTAACTGTGTCGGCCAATGTTCGCGAACGAGACGGACCAGCTTCTAGAACTTTGAGGGCCTGCATCGCTATAGATGCAGATTCAGCAGGCCGTGATGCGATGAACAGCCAGCGAGCTTGGAGAGCTAATAACTCGGCCCAACGTTGAGTTCTTTCTTGCACGAGGCTTGCTGCTTGTCCAAACCATTGTGCGGCGACGAGTGGTGCCGTGTTGCCGGCGGCATGACCGGCTTCGGCAAGAATTTGGATGCAATCATCATCGCCTGCGTCAGAACTTTCAACCATGTGTGTTGCTAACTCAGCTATGTCAACAACGAGTCCGCGTCGTCGATCATCCATCAACAGATCGGCGATTGAACGATGAAAACGTCTTTGTTCGGCTGGTCCGATGTCGTCATAGAGGGCATCGCGAAGAATGCTGTGAGCGAATTGAAACTCATGTTTACTCAGCGGGATCAAAATCTGAGCAACGACGAGTCGATCAAAACTTGCAGCGACCTCGTTTTGAGTGAGGTTTGAGAGGTTGGCAATGAGAGGAAGCAGTCGTAGTGAAATGCGGCGGAAAACTGAAAGAACTCTGGCTACAGATGTATCGGTGCTACCAATTTCGAAGAAGCGGTGAATGATGGCAGTTTCGGGATGTGGCAGCTGGGCATCATCGACGAGTCGGGCAACTGACCCAGATAGGTCAATTCGATGCGAATTCAACAACAGCCGTGTGGATTCAATAGCGAAAAACGGATTGCCATTACTCGCAGTTTCGACGATTGAAACTAAGTCTTCATTCGGACTCGTTGACAACATCCCCTTGATCATTGAACGGATTTCTGATTTACCGAGTGAACGGAGATCAACGACCTGGTTGTGGTCGTCTGTCTGAAATTGCTCGATCATGTGAGCGATGTCTTGATTCTGATACTCGGCTTGGTTACGAAGAGTGGCGATAAAGAGAATTCGTGAATGTGATAACTGACGAGAGAGCATGGCGAACAAAGCCACCGAGTCAGCGTCGGCGAGGTGAATGTCGTCGCAGGAAATCACGATGGGTGATAGGCGTGCAAGTTCGCGCAAGATCGACGTCGCGAGTCCGAGAACATCTTGGGGCTCTCTGGCCCCTGACTTTTTGGTGGTTATTCCAGAAGTTTTTTCTAGGAGAGTTTTGAGATCTCGCGACGACTGAGTGATCAGCTCACTTTCAATGTGCAGCGGTTGAAGAAACTCGTTCACCAGCGAATAGGGGATTCCGCGGTCAAAGCGACTGGCCCGACCCTTGAGGCAGATTGCACCCATTGATTCAGTACGTTCCAAAACAACTTCGGCGAGGCGGGATTTACCGATTCCGCCGGCCCCGCGGATGACGATGCTTGACGCCTGACCTGCTTCAACTTGTTTGAAGACATCGAGGATTCGGGCAATCTCGTGGTCGCGCCCCACCATTTGCGGTGTGAGAAGTGGTGCAGTCGGGGGTCGACGGGCCGAGGTCATTGAGAGCACTCTATTCGGCACTTCGCTTCAGGTAGTAGGGGATCCCCTACTGACAGTGCGGGTCGAGGCGGGCGAAGATGATTGGGGCAGTAGGAAAGGGGGAGTGCTTTGGCACACATTGAATTAGATCTCATCCGCGAGAGCGACTCCAGTGAATCTTCGGTCGTGCGTGTTTCTGGTTCATGCACGGTGGACGGTCATGAGCAACGTCAGTTCGTTGGCTGGGCCGAACTTTTTGCACTTCTGGAAAAATCAGTGACCGCACCTGAAAGAAAATAAGAAATCGTTGATCAATGACAACTCAATTGGTTCGAAGTCATTCGGCCATACACACAAGGGGAGAAATATGAGTAGCAAGAAACACATTGGAGTACTTCATATGAGGGGCATCGCTATCTTGAGTGCGGCCGTACTCTTGGGTGTCGCCTGTGGTGGCGATAACGGTAGCGATACTTCGGCTCCTGCCGAGTCTGCAGCACCTTCAACCGATGCACCGGAGACAACTGACGGTAGTGATACTTCGGGTCCCGCCGAAAATGTCGGCAATCGCGATGGGCAAACAATCAAAGTCGGAGTCGTGAACAATGATTCTTTGCTTCCGGCATTTCGCATCGGGGCAGAAGTTGCCATCGACGCGATCAATGCCAATGGCGGAATCAATGGAGCGCAGATTGAAGTTGTTTCATGCGCTGCTGATGCATCCCCAGAGGGTTCAATTAACTGTGCCAATCAGATGATTGAAGAAAATGTCGCGATTGCATATACCGCGCTTGATCTCGGGTCCGATGCTGCCATCCCTATTTATGATGAAGCAGGAATTCCGTACATCACCACCAATGGTTGGGGGACAGTACAGGAAAGCAATGCAAACTCATTCATTCTTCATGCCGCGTCAAGCGCGTCATTTCTTGGACCGTTGAAAACCTTTAAGGATCTGGGCTTGACCAAAGTCGGATACGTCACTGATGTCAAT
>JBEDJE010000211.1:0-3130 GCA_041172985.1 Actinomycetota bacterium | reverse complement strand
CGATAGGCCGTGCGAATTTCTTCGGGGGTCGCCGTCGGGGCAACACCTAGTCGTTGGTAGTGAACTCCTTGCATCAGCGTCTCAACTACCTAGTAACCGAGGTCAACGAACACTGGACCGATGAGATCTTCGCCGTCAGCCCAACGCCGCACATTTTCGGCAATGCGTTCACTGAGCAACGGCACGGCCATGGCCGGGGTGTTGCCAACATGAGGGGTAATGATGCAATTGCTCAACGACCACAGCGGATGGCCATCGGGCAAAGGTTCGGGCTCGGTCACATCAAGGCCAGCGCCGCCGATGATGTTATTTTCCAGTGCCCACACCAAATCATCAGTCACGATGTGCCCACCGCGCGCCACGTTGATGATCCAAGCATGATCTTGCATTGCTTCAAGTTCAGATCGACTGATGATGCCTTCAGTTTCTGGGGTTAACGCCAATGCCAAAACAACAACGTCGGCACCAGTGAGAGCGTCAATCAATCGATCACTTTCAAGAACTTCATCAACACCCTCCATTTCAGCCACACGATTACGCACCACCGTGATGTGGCAATTGAACGGGGCAAGCATGCGCACCAATGATTCAGTGATTCCGCCGCCACCCAAGATGGTGACGTGGGCTTCGTGCAAGTTGCGTCCACGCGGTCCGGTCCAGGTGGCCTGCCTCGCATACGAATTCACGCCGCGCAATCCTGCCAACATCAATGTCAATGCCATTTCGGCTACAGGTTCGGCGTAGACACCTTTGCCACATGTCCACAACCGGTCGTCGTCGATGAGATACATGAAATTTTCGATGCCAGCGAACGGAAGTTGAATCCATTTGATGTGGTCGGCATCTTGCAGAATTTCTTCAAGAGCTTTGGGCGTGCGTGGCGCACCCCATATGAGACCCTCCGCATCGGCGAGCTCAACAATTTCGCCGCCACCCGAGATCACCGCATCGTCCATCCATGAAGGTGCGGTCGAGGGAGCAAGGGCAATACGCGGAGCAGAGGTACTTGGCATGACAAGCCAAACGCTATACCGAATCGGCAGTTGATACACAGTTTGCTCTCTTCGTGTCAGCATCGCACCGCTTATGCTCAACTCATGGCTAATGCGAGTTCTATCGAACCACACCTCGTGTCGTATCCGACTCCCCCAGCCGATGCACCCAACATGGTGGTCATCGTGCTCGACGATATTGGCTTTGGGCAATTGGGCTGTTTTGGTTCGCTCATCAACACACCACACATTGACTCGTTGGCCGAACGCGGAGTTCGCTTTAATCGCTTTCACGTGACGTCGATTTGTTCATCGACGCGTGCCGCTCTCTTTACTGGTCGCAACCATCATGCAGTTGGTGTTGGTGCAACTCAAGAAACTTCATTCGCATTACCCGGTTACAGCGGTCGCATTCCAAAAACTGCTGCGGCTCTTCCCCGCATCTTGCGCGACAACGGATACAACACGATGTGTGTGGGCAAATGGCACCTCACACCGCAAGCCGATTATTCCGCATCGGGACCATTCGATCGTTGGCCACTTGGTCTTGGCTTTGAGCGTTACTACGGCTTCCTTGGCGCGGAAACGAATCACTGGGCTCCCGAACTCGTTCGTGACAACACACCGATTCCCACGCCGACGCACACAACTCAAGGTGGCGCGTACCACCTCACCGAAGACCTGGCTGACGAAGCAGTATCAATGATTCGTGACCAGCAACATGCAACGTCTGACAAACCGTTCTTCTTGTGGTTTGCAACGGGAGCTGCTCACGCGCCTCACCATGTCACTCGCGAGTGGTTTGAACCATATGCCGGCCAATTCGATGAAGGCTGGGAAGTGTTACGTGAGCGCACGTACCAACGTCAACTTGCAATGGGCGTTATTCCACCCGATACCAATCTCACTCCCCGACCATCATGGGTCCCCGAATGGTCAACTCTGTCGGCCGACGAACAACGACTGTTTGCGCGATACATGGAAGTCTTCGCTGGATTTGTCACGCACACCGATGCGCAAATCGGTCGCATCTTGGCGTTCCTCGATGAACAAGGCCTTGCCGACAACACCATCATCACCTTGATGTCCGATAACGGAACATCAAGCGAAGGCGGACCAACCGGAACCTTGAATGAAGCAGCATCATGGCTTGGCGATCACGCGACAGTTGAAGAAGCACTCGCCAACATCGATGAAATTGGCGGACCCAATCACACCAATCACTATCCATGGGGTTGGGCGTGGGCTGGCAACAGCCCCTTCCAATTGTGGAAGCGGTATTCATGGCTCGGAGGCGTGCGCGCCCCGTTTATTGCGCGATGGCCCAAGAAGATCAAAGATGCAGGTTCTGTGCGCAATCAGTTCACCCATGCCATTGATCTTGCGCCAACGTTGCTCGGTGCCATTGGACTATCGATGCCCGAAGTTGTTGACGGCGTTCGGCAACAACGTGTTGATGGCGTCAATGTCAGCTCAACCTTGCTTGACGGCACACAACCCGAACATCGCTCGACTCAATATTTTGAAATGCACGGTTCGCGATCGATCTATCACGAAGGCTGGAAAGCCACCAGTAACTTTGTGTCGCCACTGTTTAACGAGCGAGCTCACATCACCGGCAGCCACTCATACGAAACCGATGTCTGGCAACTGTTTGATCTCACGAACGATTTCTCTGAATCAACAGACCTTTCTGCGCAGTATCCCGAACGTGTGCGCAAACTTGAAGAGTTGTGGATCGAACAAGCCACAGTGAACAATGTCTTCCCATTGTTTGATCCAGCAGCTCGTTATCCAGGGCACCCTGGCGAATACCCGTTGCCTCATTCCGCGACGTATCAACCAAGCCCTCACCCGATCGCTGCAGGTCGCGTGCCATCAATGTTTGGTGGCTTCACGATGTCGGCCATCGTTGATTGCCCAGCCAACGAAAACGGAATCATTGCTGCACTCGGTGATCACCAAGGCGGATGGACTCTTCGGCTCGATCATGGCACCCCTCACTTTGATGTCGTTTACGGACATCAACGCGCGCATCTTGTTGGCACCGAGAAAATCAGTGCTGGTGAGTTCCAGATCGCCGTCACCATGAAAACCGGCGCACTGGCTTTGTTTGTCAACGACGAGCAAGTTGCAAC
>JBEDJE010000210.1:0-3433 GCA_041172985.1 Actinomycetota bacterium | reverse complement strand
ACGAAATCGCCTTTAGCGATCTCAAACGAGGCGTCGCGCACTGCAGGTATTTCAGTGCCATAAGTTTTTGTCACGTTTTCGAGGCGAATCATGTTGCTCCTCGGGCAAGAAACCGACCAAATGGCCGATCACATGAAGTCAAGCAATGAGGTTATCAGTGGTCATTCGTCAGGAATCGTCGCCTGCACGACGCCACTGCAAATATCCGACCATAAATTCGTCGATATCGCCGTCCAGCACCGATTCGACGCTGCTCGATTCAACATTTGTACGTACATCTTTCACCATTTGATAAGGCTGCAAGACGTAACTTCTAATTTGGCTACCCCAGCCGACAGTCGCTTGCTTACCAGCGATGCGATCGAGTTCGGCTTGATGTTCTTCTTCGATTTTTGCGGCCACCATTGCCTTCAGACGATTCATGGCCTTTTCGCGGTTTTGCAATTGGCTGCGTTCTTCTTGTGATGACGACACAAGCCCTGTTGGTTCGTGAATCAGGCGAACTGCCGACGAGGTCTTGTTGACGTGCTGACCGCCAGCTCCAGACGCACGGAACACTTCCATGCGGACATCGGTTTCATCAATTTCAATATCAGGGTTCTCCATCGCTGGCCAGACCTGCACATTAGAGAAACTCGTTTGCCGGCGACCCTGATTATCAAAAGGACTAATGCGTACCAAACGATGCGTGCCACGTTCGGACGTCATGAGCCCGTACGCGTATCGGCCTTTCAACGTGAATTCAACCGACATGATTCCGGCTTCGGCACCTGGTGAAATGTCGTTGATTTCAAATTCAAGCCCACGTCGTTCGGCCCAACGCTGATACATGCGCAAGAGAAGTTCGCTCCAGTCTTGAGCGTCAACACCACCATCTTTGGTATTGATGTGCACGATGCAATCTGATTCGTCGTGTTCACCTGTGAACAAACTGCGCATCTCTAAGACATTCAGCGCTTGCACAATGGCTTGAATATTCGCATTAATTTCGGTTTCTTGTGACTCATCGTTGATTTCGCGAGCCATTTCGTGCAGCACTTCAGCATCCTCAAGTTGCCGAGACAGACCATCAAAAATGTCAATATCGCCCTTGGTGTTGGCGTATTCGGCGTTGAGTTTTTTCGCAAATTCTTGATCGTCCCAGAGCCCAGGCTTTGAAACTTCAATTTCAAGCTCACGGAAACGATCTCGTTGAGCATCAATCTTGAGATAGACATTGGCTTCACCGAGTCGTCGACTCACATCTTTTAAATCATCTGTGAAATCGCGCATGGCTGCCTCAGTTGGTGCCGTGGCACATCTTGAACTTCTTGCCCGACCCACAAGGGCACGGAGCATTACGAGGAGTCTTCGACCACTCGTCGTTCACGACTGGCTGTTGCTTGACTGGCGCAGCCTGCTGAGGCATGTCGCCTCCACCCTGTACAGATCCTTGGCTGACCGCCGAAGGAGCTTCTGATTTGGTTTGCTGAAGGTTCTGTACGACGGGTGCCGTTTCTTCGTTTCGAACCACTTGGACATGCATGACGTACTTCACGAAGTCTTGAGCGATGCCCTTCATCATGGAGCCAAACATTTCGTAACCT
The DNA here is from genome assembly GCA_041172985.1 of Actinomycetota bacterium. Taxonomy (GTDB): domain Bacteria; phylum Actinomycetota; class Acidimicrobiia; order Acidimicrobiales; family Ilumatobacteraceae; genus Casp-actino8. The sequence goes on along the minus strand of JBEDJE010000210.1, from coordinate 1,847 downwards.
TCGCGTTGCCACTCGGCCAATGGATCTTTTTGTCCCATGGCGCGCAGGTTGATGCCCTCTTGCAAGTAGTCCATCTCTTCGAGATGTTCACGCCAACGCTGGTCGATAATTCGCAACATGACCTGACGCTCAACATCACGCATGACTGCTGAAGTCAGTTCGGATTCGCGCTGTTCGTAATAAGAACTCGCATTCGCCATGACGACGTCGTACATTTTGTCGGTACTTGATGATTCTCCAAGTACATCTGGCGAGAGATCGTTGGGCCAATACGTCTTGAGTTCTTTAGTGAGTCCCTCAAGATCCCATTCGTCGTCGGCTTCACTGACGCAATGCGTTTCGATGAGCGAATCGACGGCATCGGCCATGTATTCGAGTGCAGCAACTTTGAGATCGACTCCATCAAGAATTTGGTCGCGGCGCATGTAAATCACCTTGCGCTGCTCATTCATCACTTCGTCGTACTTCAATACATTCTTACGAATCTCGGCGTTACGAGTCTCGACGGTGCTCTGAGCGCGTTCGATGGCTTTGGTCACCATCTTGTGCTCAATCGCCTCGTCATCGGGCAACGCTCGGCCCATCACCCAACTCAATGCACCGGTGGCAAACAGTCGCATCAATTCGTCTTCAAGGCTCAGATAGAAACGGCTCGAACCTGGATCACCTTGGCGACCGGCACGTCCGCGTAATTGGTTGTCAATTCGTCGACTCTCATGACGCTCTGAACCAATGACATAAAGGCCGCCGGCTTCACGTACTTTGTCGCCCTCGGCTTTGCACTTAGCAGTGATCTCGGTCAACAACTCTGCGTAGCGAGCTTGCGCAACAACACGTGCCGCGCGATATTCGTCAGGCATCTGATCAAGAGGAAGAGCTAAGGCGAATTCGTCGGTCAATGTGTCGTCGGCATGTCCTTCGGCGAGAACTGCTCGACGCGCCAAACCTTCGGGATTGCCGCCAAGAAGAATATCGACTCCGCGACCGGCCATGTTGGTTGCAACCGTCACTGCACCAATGCGTCCGGCTTGCGTCACAATTTCGGCTTCGCGAGTATGTTGCTTGGCGTTCAAGACCTCGTGCTTGACACCATTCTTTGTCAGAAGTCGTGAGAGGTGTTCACTCTTTGCAACGCTGACCGTACCGACCAGCACTGGCTGACCATTGGCGTTGCGCTCAATGATGTCAGTGACAACAGCATTGAATTTGGCGTCTTCGGTTTTGAAAATCTGGTCAGCAGAATCGATACGCACGACCGCACGGTTCGTTGGGATCGGCACCACCTGCAAGTCGTAGGTGTTCATGAGTTCAGCAGCTTCGGTTTGTGCCGTACCCGTCATACCCGCGAGCTTGTCGTACATGCGGAAATAGTTCTGCAATGTGATTGTCGCAAGCGTCTGGTTTTCCTCTTTGATCTTGACGCCCTCTTTGGCTTCAACTGCTTGGTCCAGCGACGACCTTCAAGAATGCGGCCCGTGAACTCGTCAACGATTTTTACTTCGCCGCCCTGAATGATGTAGTCCTTGTCGCGGCGATACAACTCTTTAGCCTTCAACGCCACTTGCAATTGATGCACCAGGTTGCGCTGCACTTCGTCGTACAAGTTTTCGAGACCAAGTTCGGCTTCAACACGTTCAATACCGGCCTCGGTTGGCATGACAATGCGCTTATCTTCTTCTACTTCGTAATCGACATCGCGCTTGAGGGCACGCACAATTGATGCAAAGCGGTAATAGAGGTTGGCGGCATCGGCGACTCGACCAGAGATGATGAGAGGTGTACGAGCCTCGTCAATCAAAATTGAGTCAACTTCGTCAACGATCGCAAACGCGTGACCCCGCTGAACT
>JBEDJE010000209.1:0-3151 GCA_041172985.1 Actinomycetota bacterium | reverse complement strand
TCGTCATTGGGCTGGCGGCAAAGATTTAATCGGTCCAGTGTTTGTTGACCTCGGTTACTGAGCGTTGGAGTAGGACGCGATGCAAGGCATTCACTATCAGCGACTCGGTGTTGCACCGACGGCGACTCCCGAAGAAATTCGTACGGCCTATCGCAACTTGGCTCGCATTCATCACCCCGACAAACACGAGGGCAAAACCTCAACTCGCATGCTTGAGATCAACGAAGCGTGGAGAGTTCTGTCTGATCCGGTGTTGCGTTATAAATATGATGCCGATCTACGTGCACATCGCAATGAAGTTGGCAAAGACGATGTTCAGCAACGTCAAGAGCGATTACAGAACTTCGCAGTGGACTCTGAACAGCGGCACTATTCGCCAGCAAAGTTTCCGTGGAAGTTCGTCGTTGGTGTCTTTGTGTTGGGAACCATTTTGATTTTGGCGCTTGGAGCGTTTAGTAAACCGAGTGGGCCCACTCCGATCGACAATGTTTTGCGGGTTGGATCGTGCGTCGCAGTGAATGAAGTTCAACAAGAGGCCTACGAAGTGGACTGTGCCGAAACCCACGCTGGGGTCGTGCAGCAGATCGTTCCATTCGACGCAGTGTGTCCGTATCCGTGGGTTGCCTACCGCGACCGTCAGGGTATGGGGCAGGCCTGTGTCGCAGTTTCTTGAGGGTGGCGGGTCGAAGGTCGAGTGGTAGCGTAAAAGTCCGCTGGGGCGATTAGCTCAGTCGGCTAGAGCGCCACGTTCACACCGTGGAGGTCGTGGGTTCAAGCCCCGCATCGCCCACCCAGCTAGACCCGGTTGCCTTTGGTAGCCGGGTCTTTTGTTTGTCCCCGAATTTGGTGGCCAGACGGGCTAATTTGGCGGTGTGCGACGACTGTGTGAAAAGCCTGGATGTGGACAGCCAGTCGCTGTCATCTACGGCTTAGCCCCAAGTGGCACCGAAGCAGGTTTGTGGGTCGATCACTGGTCGCCCGAGCGCATTGACGAGGTGCCGCCACCGGGTGCTCGTGGCGTGGTGTGTCAAAAACATTCAGAGTCGTTGTCGGCTCCACGCGGCTGGTCGTTTGAAGATCGTCGTGAGGCAATTCCGCGATTGTTCAAGACGCGCGATCGTGGCAACCTGAGTGCTGTCCCTGATCCGACGAACGAAACGCCGCGACCCAAAGATTCAACCGGTTCATTGAAGCGCGATGTGACTGGGTCGATCAAACGTGACGGAACTGGATCAACGAAGCGACCGCGTCCATCTGACATTCCACGACCGAGTTTGTTTGCTGAACTTGATGAGCCTGTTGTTGTAAGTGAACCCGTTATCGAGGTTGAGGCTGTTGTTGTCATTGAACCTGTAGCTGAAGTTGTCGTTCGTGAAGAGGCGCCACCGATTATTGACGAAGTACTTGAAGAAGAAGTGATTGAAATCCTTCCCACGCAAGATGACTCGACTGAACTCTTGATTCGTCAAGACGTTGATACCCGTTGGGCTCCGCACTTTGATCCCGATGATGATTTAGGTGGAATGCTCGACGCCACTGGTTCAATGTTGCGTGACGCGTTTCGCTCGCGTCACAACGGCCGTCGCGATCAATAGTGATTAACTGATATCTGTGGATATTCGAGTTGACGTCAATCTGCCTTGTTCGGCCAAAGAACTTTTGCCATTTATTGACGATCTTGCGCAGTACCCGTCTTGGATGGGGTTAGTGCACACAGTTGTTCCCGAGGGTGAGGGGGTTTGGCAAGTCGAGCTCCGCGGGAAGATTGGGCCTTTTGCCCGCTCAAAGCGCCTCCGCATGATTCAGGTCGAAACATCAGAGCCACATCACATACGTTTTGAGCGTCAAGAAAATGACGGCCGATCGCATAGCGATTGGGTGCTTGACGCCCAAGTCACCGAAGTCGGTTCGGCTTCAACGCTCAACATGACTTTGCGGTATTCGGGTCGTTTGTTCTCGAGCGTTGTTGAACGCGCACTGCATGACGAAATTGAAGCCAGCAAACAGCGACTCCGCGAACTAGTCGCTCAGTAATTCGGTCTCACTGGGCCCAGGCGCTGTAGCGACCGTTTTCGCGTTGTTGAAGATGCAGCGACATTGAAAAACACTCCGACAAATTTTCGGCAGTGAAGTATTCGTTGATTGACCCACGAGTCATCGCTTTGCCATCTTTGAGAAACAGCACATGAGTCATGCCCGGTGGGATCTCGTCAACATGGTGAGTCACCAACACAAGTGGTGCAGCAGAGGCATCAAGAGTCAATTCGCTTAATGCTTCAACTAATTGTTCGCGGCCACCCAGATCAAGGCGAGCACTTGGTTCATCCATCAACACAATGCTGGGGTTATTCATGAGCGAACGTGCCAACAACACGCGTTGCTGTTCGCCCGAAGACAAGGTTCCAAATGTGCGATGAGATAAATGGCCAATACGCATGCGATCAAGACAATGTTGCGCTTGTTGGGCATCGGCGGCGTCGTATTGATGCCACCACGTTTCGAGAGCGGCATTCTTTGCAGTCATCACAACATCGAGGGCGATCAGCGCAGGGCGAAGCTCGCTGGCAAACGATGCCGACACATAGCCAATGCGCTGGCGCAGGGTGCGCACATCGGTGGTTCCGAGGGTTTGGCCCAACACCGAAACCGAACCATAAGTGGGGTGCTCATACATTGCGGCAATACGAACCAGGGTGGTCTTGCCCGACCCGTTGGCGCCAAGAACCAGCCATCGTTGGTCTGCTTCAACCGTGAGCGACACTGAGTCCAAAATGGTGCGGCCGTCCCGAACGAAACTGATCTTGCTGAGTTCGAGGGCTGCGACCACGGTTCAAGGCTACGAGGAACCCTGTGGGATGGGCGAAGGGGCGCTCGAGAGTCCCTTGCCTTGCCGAAAACAACCCTGGGTGCGCGAACATAGAGGTGTGTCAGCGACGGTTTCACCTCTTGAACAATTGAGTGAGGCATTGCGAACTGAACTCGGTGCGAAGGCAGTCACCGATCTGGCACGGCTGAGCGGTGGGGCTTCGCGCGAAACCTGGAGCTTTCGGGCCGATGATCGTCTGTTAATTCTGCAACGTCAGCGCAAAGGCGATATCCGCGATATGGGTGTTGAGGCCCGTGTGGTGCAAGCCGCATTCAATGCCGGAGT
>JBEDJE010000208.1:3173-3432 GCA_041172985.1 Actinomycetota bacterium | reverse complement strand
ATCGACGAAGTCCTCACCCTCGCCGACGCCCACTACACCGGTAAATAACTCCACCTCTTTTGGAACTTCCGCGCCACTCTGTACTTTTGGTTCCACCTGTCGGAACCAAAAGTACAGAGTGGCTCAATTGGTGCGGGTGGTGAGGGCGACGCCGACGAGAGCGACCGCAAGGCCCACAACCGCCAACACGCCCAAACGTTCGCCGAACAACGCCGCACCTTCAATCGTGCTCAGCGCCGGCGTCAAGAAGAACAAACTG
>JBEDJE010000208.1:0-3156 GCA_041172985.1 Actinomycetota bacterium | reverse complement strand
GCCGGTGTCAAGAAGAACAAACTGCTGACCTTGACCGCGGCCTGACGTTGCAGCAACCACAGCATGATCAACACCGCTGCAATTGACAACACCACAACTGCCCACAACAACGACCACCAAAAACGCGCCGTCCACTGAACCTCAAAGTGTTCAATCGAGACCGAACCGAATCCCAAGACCACAGCCGATATTGCATATTGCACCGCAGTTCCACGCAACAATGGCATCGCCCCACCGCGCGAGCGTTGCAACAGTGTCCCCGCCGACATGCCAACGACCGACACAACCATCGCTACTACTGCCCCAGTGGTAATTCCACTCACACCTGCATTCAGACGATCAACGACTACCGCGACCACACCGCCAAGTCCGCAGCCAACACCGATCCATTGACGAGGCTTTAACGTCTCGCTGAGCAACAGCAACGCACCCACCGATGTGACAACTGGATGCAAACCTGCAATCAATGCCGACAGACCCGACGGCAAGCCCATGTCGGCAGCAATAAAAACTCCGCCCAAGTAAATGGCGTGCATTCCCAATCCAGTGAGAAGCGCCCACTTCACCTGAACTCGCGATATCGACGGAGCATTCGTCGCAATCGCAATTACCCACAACACCGCAGCAGCAATGATCATGCGCAAGAACAAAAATGTCATTGGCCCCGCATCGCGCGTTCCGTAACGCGCCACGATGAATCCGGTACTCCACAACAACACAAAAACAACTGGCGCTGCAGCCACCATGACCGATGGTGTTGCGCGAAATGGGCGGGCCGCTTGCGCGACCCGCCCATTCTCACTTCCAGAAGGAAGAGCCTGATTGATCAGGCGCCTGCTTCATTCAATGCAACGTTGATCGGCTCGTAGCTCGAACCCTCGGTGTCAACACCAAGACCCTCAAGAATTGCTAGAGCTTCGGTCACGATGTCATTGTTGTACGCCTCGGCACCAGGTGCTGCGGTGAGGACTGTTGAACCTTCAAGGTTCTTAGTCTCCTGAGCAAGCGTTGCAGTGCGATCCCATGCAGCAGCATCGATCATGCCTGCGCCACCGGCCGACGGCCAGATGAGCTTGTTGACTTCATTCATCTGCCACAACTGGTGTGAAGCACCCAACTTGGATCCCTTTGAAACGACCAAGTCAGCACATGCCTTGACGTAATCGCGGCAGTATGACCAACCCTGGATTGATGCAGCAACAAACTTGACTGCAGTTGCACGGTATGCCTCGTCAGCAAGGCGCTCACCCGAAGCCCAGATGGCGTCTTGCAACATGCCGACACCTTCGTCTTCGTAGCTCACGACATTGAAATCGTCAGCGGTGTACAACTCGCCCGTTGCGGGGTTAACCGCTTCGAGGACCTGTGCGTACTCGTTGTAGGTCATTGCTTCTGCAGCATCAATGTCACCAGCAAGCAAAGCAGCCATATCGAACTGCTGCTGAACGAGTGTGACGTCAGCGGCGGGATCGAGACCGGCTTTGGTCAAAGCAGCGAAGATTTCAAATTCGTTGCCGTAGCCCCAGTTACCGATGTTCTTGCCAGCAAAGTCTGCAGGCGAGGTGATGCCCTTGTCCTTGAACGACACCTGCAATGTGCCTGAACGCTGGAAGATCTGTGCGATGTTCACGATGTCCGCACCAGCTTCACGACTTGCGAGTGCCTTCGGAACCCATGACAAAGCAAAGTCGACTGCGCCGTCAGCGAGTTGCTGTTGCGGCACGATGTCAACGCCACCTTCCAAGATGGTCACGTCGAGACACTGAGCTTCGTAGAAGCCCTGATCAATTGCTGCAAAGTATCCAGCGAACTGAGCCTGGGTGAACCACTGCAACTGCAACTTGACCGGAGTCAATTCTGCACATTCAACGGCGTCTGGATTAAAAGTATCGACAGCTTCGTCGTCCCCACCACAGGCCACAGCGACCAGTGACATGGCGGCGACCCCAGCTGCCAATTTCCAAATTACATTCCTTCTCATTTTATTTCTCCTCCCCTTGGGCTGGTGCCCGCGGAATCATGACACCACAGTAGGTCATCAAGCATTGTCATTTTGACAAACTCAGCGACCCTCCTTGGTGCGTTTGGCGCGGCCACCCGGTGTGGCCACACCCTCCAGCAAGCTGGAGATCACATAGAACGTCAATCCCAAAAGGCATGCACCTAACACATACCCCCATGCGACTGCATTCTTCGAATTTGCGATGTTGCTCGTGATTCGGCTTCCGAGGCCGTTTTGCGAACCACCGAAATATTCACTGACAAAAGCGGTAATCACCGACGCCGGTGCCGAAATCTTCAGCGCGGTAAACAGATAGGGAACTGCATTCGGAATTCGAACCTTGCGCAAGATTTGTGTATCACTCGCCGCATACGACTTCATTAGCTCAACATGCGTCGGACTGACTTGGGTGAGACCTTTAGCCACATTGACCAGAACGATGAAGTAGACCACCAAGGTCACCATGATTCGTCGTGGCACCTCACTTGTAATGGCGAACATGTTGTTGAGAACTGCAACCAAAACGAAAATCGGAATCGCATTCAAGGCAATTGCCAGTGGTGTAATGAGGTTGTTCAAAAATCTGAAACGGCTCAACACAAAGCTCATCGCCATTCCAAGAAACGCACCGAGCAATAAGCCAATTAGAGCGTTGGTGCCTGAAACTTTGGCTGCTCCCCAAACCAGATCAATATTCTCTGTGAACTTCTGCCAGATCTTTGACGGCGGTGCCAAGAAATACGGCTTGAGATTGAAGCCCTTCACCACGAGTTCCCATACGGCAATAAACGCCACGCCGAAAACGGCGGGCGGCAAAACCGAGCGAACGATGGATGAGGAGCGTGAACTCATCGGTCTTCAATTCCTCGCACGTGATCAGACATTTCGACGCCACGCAATGCTTCGCGAACGGAAGTAATTCCCTTGAAGAAAGCCGAATTATCTCGAGTTGCATCGTTGCGTTCACCTTCAATACTCACATCAACAATTTCTGTGACGCGACCAGGTCGTGGCGACATGACAACAACACGATTCGACAAGTACACCGCTTCGGGAATTGAGTGGGTTACGAAGACCACAGTCGTTCCAGAAGCACGACAAATTGAAAGTAGTTCACTTTGCATGTGCTCACGCGTCATTTCATCGAGCGCACC
>JBEDJE010000207.1:0-3162 GCA_041172985.1 Actinomycetota bacterium | reverse complement strand
CACTGGGAAGGCGAACCTGGTGACACGCGCACCATTACGTATTCAGAGTTGCTCGTTGAAGTCGAAAAGTTCTCAAATGTTCTGAAGTCTTTGGGTGTTGTCAAGGGAGATCGTGTCAACATCTATTTGCCAATGATTCCTGAAGCGGCAGTGGCAATGTTGTCGTGCGCGCGTATTGGTGCTGCGCACTCGGTGGTGTTTGGCGGTTTCTCATCGCAGGCTCTAGCCGACCGCATTAACGATGCTGAAGCGAAAGTTCTCATCACTGCCGATGGTGGATACCGCCGTGGCGAAGTATTTGAGTTGAAGCCAGCCGCCGATGAAGCAATTGCCTCAACACCAACGATTGAACATGTTGTTGTCGTGAAGCGCGGTGGCAACAAGGTAAACATGGTTGCTGGTCGCGATCATTGGTATCACGACCTCATGGCAACTGCTTCAGATAATTGCCCAGCCGAACCGATGGACAGCGAACAACTTTTATTCTTGTTGTATACCTCGGGTACCACCGGCAAGCCTAAAGGCATCATGCACACCACGGGTGGCTACCTCACTCACGTGACGTACACGCACAAGTATGTGTTCGATCTTCATCCCGAGAGCGACGTCTATTGGTGCACCGCCGACGTGGGTTGGATCACTGGTCACAGCTACATCGTGTACGGCCCACTTTCAAACGGTGCAACACAAGTCATTTACGAAGGTGTTCCTAACTATCCTGCGAACGATCGTTTGTGGTCGATCGTTGAAAAGTACGGCGTCACGATTTTCTACACCGCACCAACCGCAATTCGTACCTTCATGAAGTGGGGCGACGACGAACCCGCCAAGCACGACATGTCAACGTTGCGTTTGCTTGGTTCAGTGGGTGAACCGATTAACCCCGAAGCGTGGATGTGGTATCGCGACACTATTGGTCGCGGCGAATGTCCGGTTGTTGACACATGGTGGCAAACCGAAACGGGTGGCATCATGATTAGTCCGCTGCCTGGTGCGACAACTCTCAAGCCTGGCTCGGCAACGTTCCCAGTTCCGGGGATTTCTGCTGAAGTTGTTGATGATGCCGGCAATCGTGTTGATCATGGTGGTGGCTACTTAACGTTGACACGCCCATGGCCTGGAATGTTGCGCGGTATTTGGAATGACCCCGAGCGTTATCAAGAAACATATTGGAGTCGTTTCGAAGGTCGTTACTTTGCGGGCGATGGTGCCAAGCTCGATTCTGAGGGCTACTTGTGGTTACTTGGTCGTGTTGATGACGTGATGAATATCAGCGGTCATCGCATTTCAACAACCGAAGTTGAAAGTGCATTGGTGTCGCACCCGGCAGTTGCCGAAGCTGCAGTTGTTGGAGCAAATGATCCGACGACAGGTCAAGCAATCATTGCATACGTGACATTGCGCGGTGGACACGAGGCTGACGAAACTGAATTGCGTAATCATGTGGCCAAAGAAATTGGTGCGATCGCCAAACCAAAGATGATTTACTTCACTCCCGAATTGCCCAAGACGCGTAGTGGAAAGATCATGCGCCGTTTGTTACGCGATGTTGCTGAAGGACGCAATCTTGGTGACACCACCACACTGGCCGATGCGAGTGTGGTCAACGAACTACAAAAGCGTGCTGCCGAAGCCCCTACAGAAGACTGATTGGGCCGAGGACAATTTTCGCTAGTCGCGGAAGTTGTCGAACTGCAACGGAATCTCAAGGTCTTGACCCTTGAGCAGACTCATCACTTCTTGAAGGTCGTCGCGCTTCTTGCTGGTGACACGAATGGTGTCGCCTTGGGTCTGGCTGCTGACTCCCTTGGGACCTTTTTCCTTGATCAGTCGGTTGATCTCGCGAGCCTTGTCGGACGAGATGCCGACCTTGATGGTGACCACCAAGCGAACCGAGTTATGACTGGCCTCTTCGACCTTGCCGTACTCAAGTCCTCGCAGCGAAACCCCCCGCTTAACGAGACGTTCTTCGAGCACGATCTTGAGGGCATTCAAGCGGTCTTCGCTGACCGTACGCAGGGTGATCACGAGGTCTTTTTGCTCAATGGACGACTCGGTGTTCTTGAAATCGAAGCGGGTGGCGATTTCACGCTGGGCCTGGTCGACCGCATTCTTGACTTCTTGGTGATCAACTTCGGAGACAACATCAAATGTGGGCATATTCAGAGCGTAATGCGCCCAACTACTTGAATCGGGCAGGTGTCAGCAGTAGGTCGTCGGCGATACGATCAGAGTTCGCAAACATATGGGTCGGTGCCCGAGCGGCCAAAGGGAGCAGACTGTAAATCTGCCGGCATTGCCTACGTAGGTTCGAATCCTGCTCGGCCCACAACGAAACGCCCGATTGCAATCGCAATCGGGCGTTTGTGTTTCTTGCTCAGCGTTCTTGGCGAGAGACAAAAACCCGCATCTACCGAAGTTCAATCGACGAACAACAACCGCTTTTGGGTTTGCGGTCCCTCGTGAACCTGGTGACCTCACTGAGGTGACGAACGCATAAAAACTCAGTAATCCCTTAGTGCATTCGTGAAAAAAAAGTAATTACTGTAATATCTTCGTATGGCTGAATCGCTTGATACACGGAGTCTTTTGATTGATGCGACGGTCAAAGAACTCGTGAATACAAGCGCAGGAGTTCTGCGAGTGTCGGTCATTGCCCAAGAGGTGGGCATCTCTGAAGCCTCGGTGTATCACTTTTTTAAGAACAAACTCGATCTCGTTGAGAGTGCCCAAATTGAGTCGTATCGACGAAGCCATTTAGAAATGGTGATTCCGTTTCAGGCAGCTGTCGACCTTTCCGAAACGATCGATGATTTCAACCGGGCCATCAGAAAGCTATTCAGCATGATTCATGCTCCCGAACGACATGCGCTTCGTGCCGTTCGAGCCCAGGCTCTAGGTGCTGCCATGACGAGTCAACGATTACGCGATGCCCTGAATGAAATCAACGAAGAGGTTCAGGGCCGAGTCATCGATGTGATCAAAAAGGCTCAGGTCCTGGAATGGGTCAACCCCAAATTAGAGGCACGTTCGTTGGCGTACTGGGTCAATGCGGTTGTCCATGGCCGAGTCTTCATTGAGATGGACCACGAGTGGGGCGATCGGTCCCAGTGGGATGCAATTGCGGTCGAATCGGTGCTTCGGATGTTTGATCCGCACCCC
>JBEDJE010000206.1:0-3168 GCA_041172985.1 Actinomycetota bacterium | reverse complement strand
ACCAATTGTTGATCTCTATCCCGCGATTGATTTGCGCGGCGGGCGAGTAGTGCGTTTGTTGCAGGGCGATTATGCGCAAGAAACTGTGTATGGCGATGACGCTGTTGCTGTGGCGACATCTTTCGCCGATGCCGGCGCCAAGTGGATTCATATTGTCGACCTTGATGCGGCACGGACCGGCGACCCGATTAATCGCCCAGTGGTCGCCGCAGTTGCCAAAGCGTTACGAGGTCGAGCATCAATTCAAACTGGTGGCGGCGTGCGCGCGCTGAGTGATGCACAGGCATTGGCCGATGCCGGAGTCGCACGAGTTGTGATGGGTTCAGCGGCAGTTGCCGACCCGTCGTTGGTTGAAGCTGCAGCAAAAGTTGTGGCAGTTGCGGTTGGGCTCGATCATCGCGCTGGAGAAATTGCCGTACACGGTTGGACCAAAGATTCTGGCGTGCAACTGAATGATGCATTGACTTGGTTTCCAGCAGCGTCAGCTTTTGTGATCACCGATATTTCTCGTGATGGAATGTTGCAAGGCCCCGATGTTGATGGTCTTCGCGCCGCGGCGTTGTCAACGAAGATCCCGGTCATTGCCAGTGGTGGAGTGTCGTCTTTGGATGATGTTCGAATATTGGCCGAAATTCCAGAACTCGGCGGAATCATCACAGGTAAGGCCGTGTATGAAGGTCGCTTTACAGTTGCGCAAGCCATTGCGTTACTAAATGGTGCGAACCCAAATAGTTCGGGTACGGCGTCATGAAAGTCGCGCGCGTTATTCCGTGTCTTGATGTGACAAATGGTCGCGTGGTGAAAGGCACCAACTTTGTCAATCTTCGCGATGCTGGCGACCCCGTTGAATTGGCCTCGCGTTACGACGCCGAAGGTGCCGACGAACTCGTCTTCTTAGATATCACCGCATCAAGCGATGGCCGCGACACCATGGTTGATGTCGTGTCGCGAACCGCCGAGCAGGTTTTCATTCCGTTCACTGTGGGCGGAGGTATTCGCAGCGTTGACGATGCGCGTCGCATGTTGCGCGCTGGCGCCGACAAAGTGAGTCTCAACACTTCGGCCGTACAAAACCCGCAACTGATTACCGAAATCGCCACCGAGTTTGGTGCCCAGTGTGTGGTGTGCGCGATTGATGCCAAGGGTTGGTCTGATGGACGTGAAGGCTATGAAGTCTTTTTGCACGGTGGCCGCACGCCAACAGGCATTGATGTTATTGAGTGGGCGACGCGAGCGAGCGAACTTGGTGCCGGAGAAATTCTTTTGACCTCAATGGATCGCGACGGAACTAAAGAAGGATTCGAACTTCAACTGACTCGCCGAGTGAGCGATGCAGTTGGGGTTCCGGTGATTGCTTCAGGTGGGGTCGGCACGCTTGATCACCTCGTCGAAGGAATTGTGCAAGGTGGTGCCGATGCAGTCTTGGCCGCGTCAATTTTCCACTTCGGAGAATTCACGGTGGCGCAGGCGAAGCAACGGATGCTTGATGCCGGCATCATCGTTCGACCAGCCGCATGAGTGATGCGCTGTGACTATCTTTCCCTTTGTCCGTGAACCATTCACGGTGATCGACGGCGGACTTTCAACAGCCCTTGAATTGCTTGGCGCAGACATCTCTGGCCCGCTATGGACCGCACAAACCGTGATTGACGATCCTGCTTTGCTCGAGCGTGCGCATCGTTCGTTTGTTGAAGCAGGTGCCGACATCATTGCGACGGCGAGTTATCAATGCGGTACGAAGCAATTTGAAGCAATTGGATTAACTAGCAAAGAAGCACGCAATGCGCTGGCATCAATGACGTCGATCGCTCGACGGGCTGTTGAAGGAACGTCAGTTGTGGTAGCGGCATCGGTTGGTCCGTTTGGTGCATCGCAAGCAAATGGCAATGAATACACCGGTCGCTACGGAGTTGAGTGGCAGGTTGTTGAGGACTATCACCGAGAGAAGTTGCAGATACTTGTTGACTCTGGTGCCGATCTGATTGCCGTTGAAACAATTCCGTTAGCCGACGAGGCATTGTTGATCGCCGAAATTCTTGAAGAGCTTGGCGCTCCGCCGGCTTGGTTCAGTTTCGGGTTCGCCGATGAGACGCAAACCTACGGACTCGACGCGGTTGACAAAGCCGTGTTGGGAATCGCCGGATACGCAGACCTTGTCGCTATTGGATTGAATTGCACCCATCCGCGCTACGTCAATTCGTTGTTGGCATCAATGAGCGAACTTGTATCGGGAATTCCGCTCATTGTGTATCCCAACCATGGCCGCGAATGGGATGCAGTGGGCCGTTGCTGGACTGGCGACTCGATATCAATTTCGTCAGTAGAAACCTTGCAACGTTGGGTCGATCTCGGGGCGCGCTTTGTCGGTGGCTGTTGTGGGGTAGATCCTCTCGGTATTGCCGATTTGGTAACTGCTAGAGATTCAATTTCGAGCTGAACTCGTCGTAGGGTGAGGGGCATGAACGCTCCTGCCACATTTACTCCCAATCCAAAAATGGAATACCGCCGACTTGGTCGCAGTGGACTCAAAGTTTCGGTCTTGTCGTTTGGTAGTTGGGTCACCTTCGACACGCAACTCAACGACGACATGGCGATGAATTGCATGCAGAACGCCTGGGATGCTGGCTGCAACTTCTTTGACAATGCCGAGGCCTATGCCGGCGGTGAAAGCGAAGCCATTATGGGTCGCGTTATCAAGCAGCTTGGTTGGCGCCGCCAAGATTATGTGTTGTCGACCAAAGTCTTTTGGGGGATTGAAGGCGGAGTGCCCAACATGGGCAACACCTTGAACCGCAAGTACTTGCACCACTCCATTGAAGGTTGCCTTGATCGATTACAAGTTGATTTTGTCGACTTGTTGTTCTGTCACCGCGCCGATCCGAACACTCCACTTGAAGAAACTGTTTGGGCGATGAGCGATCTTGTTGAGCGCGGCAAAGTTTTGTATTGGGGAACGAGCGAATGGACCGCTGATGAAATTCGTGCGGCCTACGAAATTGCTGAACGTCATCACCTGCACAAGCCCGTCATGGAGCAACCGCAATACAACATGCTTGAACGCAAGCGCGTTGAAGTTGAATACCGACGTTTGTATGAAGACCTCGGTTTGGGAACAACCATCTGGAGCCCCCTTGCATCGGGTGTGTTGACGGGCAAATACCTTGATGG
>JBEDJE010000205.1:0-7317 GCA_041172985.1 Actinomycetota bacterium | reverse complement strand
CGATACCAATGCATTTGGTCGTGGGTATGACCAAAAACAGTGGGCACACGCATTTGGTGTCACCAGCTTGGCCGTGCGCGTGAATCCAAATGTTGTGGGATCAAAGATCCTGTACAAGTGGTTCACGGGTCAAGATGCACCTGCCCCGTTAGGGGCACCTGTATTCATGCCGGGATTCAGTTTGCTGTTTTCGGCGTTACAGGGAACCGGTCCGAATTTGACGCCACAAACCTTGGGTGACTTCATTAAGACAATTAAGACCACGCCGGCGATGACGGCTTCGTATCTCTCCTATGGTGATCAGGGAATTTGGGATGAAGCCGATTACAACGGTGTTGATGACGCCACTGTTTTCTGGTGGGATGCCACGGCCACTGGACCAGATGAGAACGGTCGTGAAGGTACTGGCTTAATGAAGTTCGTCGATGGCGGTAAGCGTTACTTGCCGGGCGAATGGCCAACAGAAGACAAGTTGTTTGTTCAAGATGGCGCAGTGGCGATTTACGACACTGCACCAGCGTCAGAAACGCCTCCATCGTACCCAAGCCCCGCGGGCTGAGTTAGATAGACCAGTTGATTGGTTCTCGACCATTTTCAATGAGCGCAGTATTGGCTCGCGAAAATGGTCGAGAACCGAAAAACCCATGACGTACTGACAACGGTGACGGGTGCGCAGATTCAATGACCACGTGTCGTTGTTGATTAATGAGTGATGCTTTCTTGCGCGATGAAGCGCCCCATAAAATGAATACAACGGGTTCTTCTTTTTGATTCACTGCACTGATGATGTGATCGGTGAACTGTTCCCATCCAGATGGGGGTTTGCTGTGTGTATTGATATATTCGATAAGTCGGCAATAACTCTTTGCGCGATGTCTGAGATAACTAAATTCGGAAAGATATTGCGCAACGATGGTGGAATGCGGGTTCCATCTTGTACCGAGAAAGCCAAACCGTGAGCTTGGCCGGGCTCGTGATACGGGTCTTGTCCCAAAATGACGATTTGAGTTTTGGCGAAGGGTGTCAGTTCGAGTGCGTTGAAGACGTTCTCGGGTGCAGGAAAGACTTGGTACTGACTGCGTTCTGACGTGACGAACCCTTGTAATTCATGCCAATACGACGACATGAATTCGTCAGCAAGAATGTGGTTCCAGTCAGTCGTCAGCACTCTCATCATTGTTGTTGGTCGACCCTGAATCTTCGCTATCCGAACGACGATCAAAATCTTCGTCGTCGCACGATGTCGAGACAATCCGAGACTTCTTGATCTTGAGAGAGGATTTCCGCCCGTCATTCTTGGCGTTTGGAATGAACTTCACAGTAATTTCATCACCCTTAGCCTTCTTCTCTGACGCCGTGAACCCAGCGGCAGGTCGGGCATCAATCAAGACAAGGCCCGAGGATGTCACTCGATAATCAACTTCGCCACCACCGCATGACCATGTTTTGAGTTCAGGAATTATTGTAGGTGGGCTTGTGGTTGGGGATGGGGTTGTCTTCGGCGGTGTTGTTGGTGCCTGCGTTGATGGTGCGGGTGTTATTGGCACAAGAGTTGAAGGCGGCCGAGTCGTCGTGGGAGGACGTGTTGTTACGGGAGAACCACTTGGCGCATTCGTTGAGGGTATTGAATTTGGAACAGTTACTACTGGGGTTCCGATGGTTGTTGAAGCGGCAGGAGTGTTCGTTGGAATTGTTGTGACCGAAGGCCCTTGTGAATTAATCGGCACTTGAACATCTGCAGGAATCGTTGTCGTTTGATTACTAATAGTTGTTGTTACGTCAATATCCGTCGTTGTTGAAACGTCGATTGGCTCTGAATTGTCAGGCGAAAGAGGAACTGCGATGTTCGAGCCTCTGTCACGATTTTGCGAGTTTTGCACCATGGCTACGGCACCCGAGACAACCATCACGACTGCAGCAGCTCCAACAGTTGCCATCCTGCGCTGGCGAACGCGACGAACTTTTCCGAGAACAGCTGAATGGGCTGCCATCGTGTCGGGGCTTGAACCGGCAACTTGATTGAGAAGCGATGAAATATCGGAATCTCTGAACTCGTCCATCACTGCTCCTCTCGTGACTCAATATGTGCTCGCAGTTTTTGTCGTGCTTGATGTAAGTGAAACTTTACGGCACCTTCTGATACTTCAAGGGCTTCAGCAATTTCAAGGACTGAGAGTTGTTCAACATAAAACATTGCAGCAGCGGCTCGTTGTTGTTTCGGAAGTGTCGAGAGCAATTCGGCTACTTCGCTGATGTCGGGCTGTTCGGAGGTGAGCCTGACCTCGTGGCCTAAACGTTCGACTGCTCGGTCGCGACGAACGCGTGAACGGTGTCCATCTCGAACCTTGTTAATTGCCACTCGACGAATCCAGCCCACTGGATCGTCGTACATACTGATCTTGCGCCATTTGAGATGAGCTTTCACAAACGCTTCTTGAACGGCATCGGCGGCTTCTTCGGAGTTCCCGCAGATCACAGTGAGCGAACGTACGAGACGCGCGTAATGGAGATTAAACAAAGTGGTGACATCGGTGGCTTGGGCCGTGAGGGGGTGTTGAGTGATGTCGTCCACAATGGTTCCGCCCCATCGAGAGGTCCACGACGGAGATGCCGGGAAATGGCTATTTCCCTGATCCCACGATAGAGCGGTTGAAGACGTAGTAAACACTGCCAAAGTCACGAACCTTTGAACTCAATGGTTTGGTTTCTCTTCAAGAAATTGTCAGGGCAAGGGTTTTTGGGCAATAGCCTGACATGGTGGCTTTGGATCCAAATCGACGCGTCGTCACCGAGATGTGGCACGGTCAGCCACGAGTCCGCTTGGCGACGTTGCCGACCCATCTCGAGCGAGGGCCAGTTTTGGCTGGTCAGAGCGGGATGTGGGTCAAGCGCGATGACCTCACAGGTTTAGGCATGGGTGGCAACAAGGCGCGCAAATTGGAGTTCTTATGTGGTGCCGCGGTTGCTGCGGGGGCAGATTGCCTCATCACGGTTGGGGCTGGGCAATCGAATCATTGCCGAATGACCGCGGCAGCAGGAGCCGTGCTCGGCCTCGAAGTTCATCTGGTTCTAGCCGGAGATCGACCAAAGGTGCTTGAAGGAAATCAGTTGCTGTCGGATCGCTTCGGTGCGCATCAACATTTCACGGGCGCCGGACCATCCGAATGGGGACTGTTGGAAATCGCTCGTGAAGATTTAACTGAAGAATTGAGTGCACAAGGACTGAAGCCGTATTCGATTCCGATCGGTGGATCAACTGCGGTTGGTGCGCTCGGCTACATCGTTGCGTATCAAGAAATTGTTGAACAAGCTCAAGCTTTGAAGATTTCACCAAAGACAATCGTCTTCACTTCATCAAGCGGAGGGACCCATGCTGGCCTTGTTGCAGGGCGCGCGTATTTGCGAGCGCTCGGAACAACCGACGTATTGCCAAATCTTTTAGCGATCGGCGTTGCCAAAGGCGTGGTTGCCGGATTTCCGTCGGTGAAAGAACTCGCCCAAGAAGCATTAACGATTGCGGGATTGCCTGGCGAAGTAGTAGATGAAGATGTTGAAGTTGATGCGCGCTGGCTCGGCGACGACTACGCGATTCCGACTGCTGCATCGCGAGATGCGATCACATGGGCTGCCCACAATGGTGCATGGGTTCTAGATGACGTGTATACCGCCAAAGGAATGGCTGGACTTTTAGGTAACGCGAATCAAGGCCGCTGGGGAAGTGGCGACGACGTGATTTTTATTCATACAGGTGGTTCACCGGAGGTTTTTGTACGTCATGACTGATCAAAACTTTTCTCGTTCGCCACGAACTGTTGCCGTGACTGCAGGCCGCCCACAAAATGACAATGATCCTTTGAACGCATCAATTGTTCTTGCTTCAAATTTTCAATCGAGCGAGTGGCGACTATGCCCGAACTCATGGAACTTCTACTTGGGCGGCGCTCGAAACTGCGGTAGGTGCGTTAGAGGGCGGTCAATGTTTGTCATTTTCGACGGGCATGGCGGCAGCTTCAGCAATTTTGTTTGCATTGCATCCGAGTGTTGTTGTTCTGCCCGCTGTGAGTTATCTAGGAGTTCGAGCATTGCTGGGCGACATGCAAGAGCATGGCCATGTACGAGTCGTGTCAGTCGACATCGTTGATACCAAAGCAGTGATGAGTTCTGTCGAGACTGCAGTTTCTGAAGTTGGGGCCGACCGCGTGGTGTTGTGGATCGAAACGCCCACTAACCCAACTCTTGATGAAGCCGAACTCGAAAAATTATGTGTTGCTGCAAATTTAATCAAAGTCACAACTGTGGTTGATTCAACATTTGCCTCACCGATGGGTCAGCAACCTCTCTCACTAGGTGCGTCGGTCGTGATGCATTCGGGAACGAAATTCATCGGTGGTCACAGCGACTTGATGATTGGCCTAGCACTAACTAACCAGTCGGAAATTTTTGAAAAGCTGAGTCGAGCACGAGTTGTTCAAGGTGCAACGCCCGGAGCCCTTGAATCTTTCTTGGCATTACGCGGCTTGCGCACTCTGCCCTTGCGCTACGAGGCAGCCACAAAGAATGCAACCGAAATTTGCCGACGACTTCAGGCCCATAGCGCAATTGAGTGGGCAAAGAATGTTGGGCCAATGCTCAGCTACATCGTCAAGGGTGGTGCGGTTGCTGCCGACAAGGTATGTGCTTCGGCATCAACGATCATCACCGCGACAAGTTTGGGTGGGGTTGAGACCACGATGGAGCGCCGCCAAAAGTATGCCGGTGATGCCCATGTGAACCCAGGTCTCATTCGTATGAGCGTGGGTATTGAAGATGTTGAAGACATCTGGTCCGACCTCAACCAGGCGTTATCGTCATGAACATGAGCGATCAAATTCTTGATGTCGATCTCTTGGCATTTGAAACCGGATCTGAAGCGACTCGGCGAGCAGTTATTGATGGTGTGCGTCGCAGTCTGGCGACCGGATTCGTCTACACAAGCACCGACATCTCTGAAGATTTGCTCGATAGCGCATACGGAATGTTGGTTGAGTTCTTTTCGAAAGACCAAGAGACGAAAACCAGTTGCATAGCCCCGGGTGCGCATGGTCAAACTGGTTACACCGGTTTGCTGGTTGAGACCGCTGCGTCAAGCGATAAACCCGATTGGAAAGAAATGCTCAATTGGGCGTCGCCAATTGCTGCTGGTCATCCGTTGAAGCGCAAGTTTCCGGGTTCGTATCCCGAGCAGTTATTGCCCGATGCGGTCGTGCCCGGAATTTCAAAAGTTCTCTACGAGTTCCATGACGCAATCGCTGAGATTCAAAAGCGTTTCTTGCGCATCATCGCTTTAGGAATTGGTTGTCATGAAACTTTTTTTGATGACATGGTTACTGATGGGCCGACTCTCACGCGGGCAATTCGCTATCCGTCAATGAAAGGCGCGCCGCAAGGTGGACACATTTGGGCCGGCGCACATGGTGACATCAACTTGATTACCGCACTTCCGCGCGCCACTGCACCAGGTTTGCAGGTCGAAGTGGACGGTCAGTGGGTTGATGCAATTCCGCCAGACGGCAAGATGATCATCAACACCGGAATTATGCTCGAGCGATTGACAAATGGTGTTTTGCCTGTTGGTTGGCATCGCGTGATCGCTTCACCAGGTTTTGATGACGAGCGATACAGCGTGGTGCAGTTCTGCCATCCCCGACCGTGGACCATGCTGGCGCCCGTACCAACATGCTGTACGCCCGAGAATCCGCAACGGTATTCAACAATCAGCGCAGCCGACGCGCTTGATGAAGTGTTGTATCAAATCAATTTGATTGAAGATGCTCGACGTGTCGGAGATTGATAATTCTGGAATCTCTAGTGAACCAATTGATGTTGCGTTAGCGATTGATATCGGTGGTTCAAAAATGGCGGTGGGCTTAGTCAATCGTCGTGGTGACATGCTTGATCGCGAGATCGCCCGCACTGACAAAGATAAGAATGCCAACGATTTATTTGAAATATTGGCTGTACTCATTAAGCGTCAACTCGCGCGAGCAGAAGAACGACACGGTGGCAAGGTCGTTGTTGTTGGTATCGGGTCAGCTGGACCGATTGAAACCGATTGTGCGACCATTTCTCCTTTGAATATTCCGGCTTGGCGACGCTTCCCATTGCGTGAAGCAGTTCAAGACATTGTGAGCGTCCCAGTGTTTGGGGATCTTGATGCCAAGGCATTTGCTCTCAAAAGGCGAATCAAATTTCATTGGCATGGTCGTGAGTACAGGTGTCGGTGGCGGCATTGTGCTTGATGGACGATTACTCGATGGAGCATCGGGGAACGCGGGACATATTGGACACGTGATTGTGAACCCAGATGGGAACCGTTGCGTATGCGGCGCGCGCGGATGTCTCGAAGCCGAAGCATCGGGTACTGCAATTGAAATGATCACTGGCCGACCAGCAACTGAGCCAACTTATGAAACGATGCAACGCACTGGCCGTATGGTCGGCTTAGCAGTTGCCAGCATGTGCAACTTCTTCGACCTCAATCTTGCAGTTGTTGGTGGATCAGTAGCTCTTGGTTTCGGTCCAACATTTTTTGCGGCTGCACAAGAAGTGATGGATGAACATTGTCGTTTGAGCTTTTCACAGGGTGCCCGCATTGTGCCGGCCCGATTGGGTGATCGTAGTCCGATCATTGGCGCGGCTGCTGTTGGCTGGCGAGGGTTAAACCGTCAATTGACGACGTGACGATCGAGTCAAGTCAGCCGCCGATAGCACGGTACAAACGCTCGGCTGGTCCTTGTCCGAAATGATGTTGCCACCACGAAGCAATGGGATGGCGATTACCCAGAAGCCAGTGGCAAAGATCAGGGCAGTATCGAGACCACTTGATGAAATCAGGTGCGACCAACGAACAAAAATGTAAAAGGCAAGCACGTGTAGTAGGTACAAACTCAGTGTGAGTTGACCACTTCGTTGCAAGTGAGTGACTAATTTTTTGTGTTGGTATTTCTCAGATAGTTGACTGATCACTAAAAAGGCGATGACAGCGATTGCGGCAGTGCTCAGCGTGTAGAGCAGACTGCGATTGAAGGGCTGCAAAGAGGTGGCCCAATAAACAACCTCATTTGTGCGTAGATCAAAATTGTCCAAAATCGCCGTACAGGAATAACAAATGACGATCACCGCAAAACAGCACAAGAGAATTGTCTGCCGCCTTCTCTTGACCATTTCAAGGTTTCGGCCAATGACGATGCCAAGGCAAAAGAAAGAGAGCCATGGGAAAACTGGGTGGGTGTAATCAACGAAAATTCGTAGCAAGAAGTCTTTAAGGCTATGAATTTC
>JBEDJE010000204.1:0-3398 GCA_041172985.1 Actinomycetota bacterium | reverse complement strand
TGGAAAACCTTGGCCAACATGCCAAGTTCGGTGGCATTGGTGAATGGTTCATCAATGGTGAGATCGCGACGCTTGACTGGCTTGGGCTTATCGCCCTTGTATGGCGACAAGAAAAACACTTCCATGATTGACGATCGATGATCGTCGCCATTGGGACGGAAGCGATACACGATGCGGTTGAATGCGCCCCAGGGATGCATATTCGGGAAGATCGTGTAGTCGATGCTGTCCATCATTTCGGCATCGCTCATGGTGTCGACTCGATCGCCGACCATCGGACGCCAACGATCGCGGGCAGAACTTGATGCGATGGCGCGAGCCGAAGCGCCTTCAGGAATCGTGATGGGACTGTCTTGATCGACGCGCACGTCGAGCATGCCGCGCATCATCTCGTCTTGGCTGACTTCGTACCAAATCAATGGACTCGTTGACAGGCCAGCAGTGATGACTCGTGAGTAATTCTCCCAAATATCAACTTGCGAGTTGGTGTCGGCAAGGTACGGAAGGATTTGCGGGTGTGTCGCATTGACGTGGTAGGCCTCGCTGAATGCCTCTTGGGCAATCTTCCAGTTGGCGCCGATGATCTTGGTGACATGGGCTTCGACACAGCGGTCTTCAAGATTCCAAACTTCAAACTGTTCTTTGATTCCACCAAGGAAATCGCTCAGCGGTTCACAATTCTTGTCGGGGTTAATGAATACGAATCCGGCCCAGGTGTCAACGGCACACTCGGGCAAACTGAAATCTTGTTCTTGACGTTCTTCAACGTGAGGGAAATCCCACTTCGCGGGAACGTCGGCGAGTTCTCCTTCGAGCGCCCATGCGAAACCATGAAATGGGCAACGGATTTCTTCGCAGTGACCGTCGTAGTCCTTGAGTTTGCGACCACGATGTAAACAGGCATTGGGGTAGGCCTTGATTGAGCCGTCAGGTTGACGCACCACGATGTACGACTGATTGGTGATGTCGTAAACGATGTAGTCACCAGATTCGGGGATGTGGTCGGTGCGACAAGCGAACTGCCACACGCGACTCCAGAGGCGTTCCTTTTCAAGTTCATGCCATTCGCGAGTGATGTAACGAGCGATCGAAATGTCCTCATCGCCCAAATATTTGGGGGCCTCGAGGCGCAGTACGTCGGGAACCGGGTGGGTGTCGGTATCAAGAAGCTCTTGGTAAGTAATACCTGGCGAGCGGGCTTGGCGAGGATCTACTGCGGTCATATACCCATTATTGACCGTCTGATTAGTTTGATCTAGTACCGAACCGAGTCGGCAGGGCAATTAACCGGATTAATCGCCTAAAAACCGATCAATCTCCGAGATGGCGGCGAGGGGATCAGAGACGTGAATCGTGGACCAGCCAAACGACTGGGCCATATGAATGTTTTGCGGGAAGTCGTCGAGATACAGGATTTCGTGGTGGGCGACATCCAACATGTCGGCAGTTGCTTGGTAGATGCCTGGCTCGGGTTTGCGCGAACCGACGGCGAAGGACTCGACGACAGCTGTGAAATCCTCGAATCGCAGGTCTTGCTGCATCTTGGGACGGAATTCGGCGAAGGTATTCGTCAAAAGACCGGTCTTGAGGCCTTGGCGCTTCAATTCGGTGACCTTGTCAACCATCGGACCGATCACCGTGTATTGACCAGGCGACATCAGGGCATCGATTTCATCGCCGTGCAACCTGATGTCGTGTTGGCTGGCCCATGGTTTCAAGGAATTCTGAATATCAGCGACGGCGATTTCGCCCCGTTCGGCTCGATGCCACGGATGATCACCACTTTCATGAGGCCCGAGCATGATGGTCAGCATCGTTGGGACATCGGTGGCGTGGCGTTCTGCAAGTTTGCTGAGTTGGTTGGTGATCGAAGTAATCAGCACCCCGCCGAAGTCGAAAACTACGGCCTGAATTGAATTGTTCGGTGGCGTAGCCAGGGACATTTCGTTTACCCTATTGTGACTTCAGACATTCGTCGTTATCGGATCTACTGCCGGTGGCGAGGTTGGAAGTCATTATTCATTTTCTTTGGGGGGAACAGATGCTGACATTTGCGAATATTTTTGAGGCTCACGCCGATGAGTTTCCAGACGTGTGCGCAATTGCGTACGCCGACCAAGAAGTGACGTGGGGTCAATACGACGAATGGGCGGCACGACTAGCGACAGCATTTAATGAAGCGGGACTTGGACTCGATTCAAAAGTTGGCATGTTCATGTACAACTGCCCTGAGTATCTGATTACGCAATACGCGGCATTCAAGAATCGCATCACACCCGTCAATGTTAACTATCGCTATCTCGATGATGAGTTGCTGTACTTGCTTGACAATGCCGATTGTGAAGCGCTGGTTTTCCACTCGAGTCTCGGTGATCGCATCGCGCGAATTAAAGATCGTTTGCCGAAGTTGAAGTTGTTGATTGAAGTTCTCGATAGTCAGTCGGCCGGAGTACGTGGTTCTGTGCCTTGGGAATCAGTTCTTGATGATCATGAGCCAGCTCCCCGAATTGAGCGCGGGGTCGACGACGTCTACATGCTGTACACGGGCGGCACCACCGGTATGCCTAAAGGCGTGATGTATCCAATGGGAGCCTTCACTGAAGGATTCTTGGGTTTTTACACCAACAGCGCAGGACTGCCTCCGCTGAAAAGTCTTGAAGAGGTCACCGGGCTCGCCAAAATGATGCACTCAGCAATGGGTCAAACAGTTGGTATGCCCTGTTGCCCTTTAATGCACGGAACAGGCGTGTGGTTGGGGGCATTGGTCCCGCATTTGATGGCTGGCAAAGTAGTTCTTCTCGATGGACAATCATTTGATGCAGCGCGAATGTTTCAGGCCGTAGAAAAACATGCGGTCGCATCTTTGATCATTGTTGGCGATGCGTTCGCCCGACCGATGGTGCAAGCGCTGAAGACACAGGCCGAGACCGGAAGGCCGTTTGACACATCGTCGGTCAAGATGATCATGTCAACAGGAGCAATGTTCTCAGCAGACAACAAGGCTGAAATATTTGAGTACATGCCGACCACAGTCGTGATGGACATCCTCGGATCAAGTGAAGGTGGCATGGGTCAGACCATGGCCACGAAAGACAATGTCAACACCACTGCGAAGTTTGGGAGACAATGTCAACACCACTGCGAAGTTTGGGGCGATGCCCAATACAAAAGTCATCAACTTTGAAACTGGAAAAGAAGTTGCTCCTGGTTCGGGTGAACAGGGAATGGTCGGCGTGAGCGGATCAGGTGTGCCGATTGGTTACTACAAAGATCCTGAAAAGTCCGAACGTACCTTCAGGTCGTTTGATGGAGTTCGCTACAGCTTCCCCGGTGATATGGCTGTTGTCGAGGCCGATGGAACGATCACTTTGCTTGGTCGCGGCTCAAACTGCATCAAC
>JBEDJE010000203.1:0-4415 GCA_041172985.1 Actinomycetota bacterium | reverse complement strand
GTCGGGCGTGTCGTACGCATTCATCGGGTGGAACACATAACCCACGGGCACGTCAATCCACACGATGTCTGCTGCGGTTCCTTCCCGCGGCATCAGCCCGACACGATTGCCATACTCGGCGTTCCATCTGAATGGGAAACGACCAGCGAAAGCCAGGTCAAAATCAACCAATACTGGTTGATCGTAAACAACGACGTAACGATCAGTGATCGACATGTCATGCACCATCGACATACCCGGCAAAGGAATGTCCACTGTACGATTCACGCGCCCGTCTTTACCAACGCGCACATACTGCACATGATCCATCCATTCAGCCCATGCATAAACGATCGCGTGCATTTCGCCAGTCACGGGATCAATTTTTGGATGCGCAGTAAATGCACCGGGCAGAGTTCCAAAAAAGTCGTTACGTCCGACAGTCTCAAGCTCTTGAACCGACGTTGGTGTTGGGACCGAACGGAGAGTTATTCCAATTTCGTCCCGAGATATCGGGCAAACCTTTTGCTGCATTCACTGCGGTTGAACCGACATATCGATTGCGATACCACTCAGCGCGTCCTTCACGCAATCGAATGCCATGCACCATCCCGTCACCCATAAACCAGTGATGGGTGGCTGGATCAACATCAGTGATCGGATTCGGTCCGTTGCGCAAGTAGCGGCCGTTGAGTTCTGCAGGCAGTTCGCCAATGACGTGCAGATCGAAAGCGGTCACCTCTTCAGAAATTGGGGCGTAATTGCCCGAGAGGTAACGATTGTTGGAAATGGCATCAGCGAGCGAAGTCATGTGACTCTGTCTAGCGACCCGAATAGACACTGTCAAGTAAATGTCTGAGAAAACGCAAAGCCCCACCGTAGTGGGGCTTTTGGTGGGCATGACGGGACTCGAACCCGGGACCTCTACCATGTCAAGGTAGCGCTCTAACCAACTGAGCTACACGCCCAAAAGCAGGACTACCCTACCGCCTGCGCAGGGTCCACGCCCACCCTTGATCTTCATATTCAGGGCGAAATCAACTCACTTCAAACGCAGGGCAACTTCATTGGCCATGAGGCGTCCCGCCCGAGTCAATGTGACCTGCCCGTTGTTGACCCGCACCAATTCCTTCATCAGTTCAAGGTCACTTGCACTAAACGACCCAACGGGAACACCTTCACGCATTCGGAGTGCCAATTGCAATCCCTCAATGCGTTGAGCATCACCATCAAGAATTTCGCTTGCTCTGATCTGAGTCAATCAATTCAATAAAGCGATCTGGAGTGCGCACATTCCACGAACGCCGACCGTCGTGATGAGCGTGGGCCGCACTGCCGAAGCCGGCGTAGTCACCTTGAAACCAGTACAAACGATTGTGTTGACATTCGCGACCTGGCATCGACCAATTAGAAACTTCGTAGTTTTCCATTCCGGCCGCAGTCAACAGATCGTCAACTACTTCATACATCTCAGCCTGCAGATCATCATCAGGGTGACGGGCTGGGTCGTCAGCAAGTGGCGTGCCCCCTTCAACCGTCAATCCATAGGCCGAAACATGAGTCGGCTTCAGGAGCAGTACTGATTCAACAGTTGCCTTCCAGTCGGCGATGCTCTCGCCGTGGACGCCATAAATGATGTCAAGATTGATGTCATCAAAGCCAGCTTCGCGCGCAAGTGCTACCGACTTCTCCACATTTTCTGGATTATGGGTTCGACCAAGTGACTTCAAGACATGGGTTTGCATCGACTGCACACCGAAACTCAGCCGATTGACACCACCCTCACGAAAAATGCGCAACATCTCACTCGTGATGTCGTCGGGATTGCATTCAATAGTCACTTCTGCATCAGCAGTGACAGGAATGCTGGCAAGAACTTTCATCAACATTTCGGGCGGCACTCGCGTGGGCGTACCACCACCAACAAAAATTGAGGTTGCGATCGGCATGCCGCTGGCAATCGCCCGCGAAATCTCTATCGATAATGATTCGAGATACTTCTCGATGATGTGGTCACGATCTGTGAAAGTGGCAAATGCGCAATAGTCACAGCGGTGCCGACAAAAAGGTATATGGACGTAAACTCCGTAACCCGGATTTTCAAATGTCGCGCGCATTAGTTGATCTGCGTTGGCTTGAACAAAAGCCCAAGTGTTTCAAGATGAGCCGAAACGTCGTCTATTGCTACGTCAAGCATGGCTGCAATAGCTCGCACGTCATCGGCACGAACCGTTAACACCTTGCCATTACAGTCGCCGCGCTTGACTTGGATCATTTTGAGGTAGCGCGACAAGATCACGAATTCTTCTTCGTTCCGAGTCGCCAAAGTAACGAGATCAATTGCCATCTTTCGACTAGCCGCGACAGCCTCACCGGCTAACGCCTCATCGCGCGGAAGCAACTGCTCAATTGGTACGCCGTAAAAAATTGCCAGACGTCGCAAACGGGGCAATGACACCGATCTCTCTCCGCGCTCATATGCACCCAACACCGAAGCCTTGAACTCATCATGAGAATCTGCTTCAACTTCTTGAAGCGACAATTTCTTCTGCCGACGAATCGCGCGTAATCGTTCGCCCACGCTGACGTTGTACGCCGCTGACTCGGCGTCGGCTTCATTGAACTCGTGATCTTCAGCCATGTTGGCTCCGTACATGACTCAGCAAGACCCCAGCGGCGACGGCAGCGGTTTCAGCCCGCAGAATTCCGCCCGGTAACGAAACCCGAAGTGGCATGAGATCCATCTCTTGATGAGTGAATCCACCTTCGGGCCCAATCACAATCGTTGACGTATCAGCCGTCAGAGCAGCGCCCTCAGGATCGGCAACAGCAATCGCTGGTCCATGCGTCGCAACAAAACTCTCGATAGAAGGACACACATCATGAATGACTGGCAAAAACACCGACCTGCTTTGCATTGCTGCTTCTCGGGCAATCTTTTGCCAACGCACTTGATTCTTCGCACCCTTGTCGCCGTCCCAGCGAACAATTGAACGCTCAGTGATGATCGGAATGATGTGATCAATGCCTAGTTCGGTCAATTTTTGAATCACCAAATCGGGTTTGTCGTTCTTTGTTACTGAAAACGCAACAGTCAACGATCGGGGGTTTGTCTCAATGTGAACGACCGAGTCACCGATTGACAAAACTTCCGACATCTCAAATTGACATATTCTCCACGAACCGCGACCGTCGCTCACCGAGACTGTTTCGCCACTTCGCAAACGTAGAACTTTGGCCAAGTGATGAAAGTCTTCGTCATTGAGTACCGGCGCGTTGATGTCTATGACGAACGCGTGGGCCGCAGCGCGCCGCCGCTCATTCATGAGAATGCCGATTTGATACGCGAGAAGAAACTTTTGTCTGCTGGTGCAACATCTTCACCACGCTTTTCGGCAAAGGTCCGGAGCAATTCAGATTCATCGTCTGACAATTTCGTCGGCACAACGACTTTGACCACAGCAATGAGATCGCCGCGGCCTGTTGCCTGCAAACGAGGAACTCCCCGCCTTTTCAGAACAAACTGCCGACCGGGCTGAGTTCCCGCGGGAATCAATAAGGTCTCTTCACCGTCGAGCGTTTCAAGTTCTAGCGACACACCGAGAGTCGCCTGAGCAATTGATATTTCGACTTCGGTAATCAAATCGATTCCGTCACGTGCGTACGTTGCGTGAGGCTTCACCCTCAACTGCACGAATAAATCTCCGGCAGATCCCCCACGTTGCCCCACTGCCCCACGACCGGTTAAGCGCATGGTTGAACCAGTGTCAACACCAGCAGGAACATCGACTGGGAAAGTCTTTTCGGTAATGACTCGACCCTCGCCACTACAGGTCGCACAAGGCGTAGCGATGATTTGACCGAAACCACGACACCTTTGACAGGCCTGCATCGAAACCATTTGACCGAGCAAACTTTGACGTATTCGTTGCACCTGACCCATGCCATTGCATTCAGAACACTTCACGGGCTGAGTACCAGAACCAGCTCCTGAACCCGTGCAGTCGTCGCACACCAGTGCAGTGCGCACATTGACCGCAATGTTGGCACCAAAGACCGCTTGTTCAAATGAAAGATCGGCAACGACTTCAAGGTCTTGGCCACGGGGAGGACCAGCAGGTCCACGCTGCTGACCAAACGGGCTGCCACCAAAAAATGATTCGAAAATATCGCCGAGGCCACCGCCTCCGCCTCCGAAGAAGTCACCGCCGCCACCGCCAGCACCAGACACACCCGCTTCACCGAAACGGTCGTAACGGGCCCGCGAATCAGAATCGGACAAAACCTCATACGCCTGAGCAACTTGTTTGAACTTTTCTTCGGCACTCGCATCGCCCGGATTGGCATCAGGGTGATACTGGCGAGCCTTCACTCGATAGGCCTTCTTGATTTCTTCGGCCGACGCATCGCGTCGCACATCGAGGAGTTCGTAATAG
>JBEDJE010000202.1:0-3207 GCA_041172985.1 Actinomycetota bacterium | reverse complement strand
CTCGTAGTCGGTGCAACAGTTGTTTGCGGCACCGTGATTCGAGGGCGAGTGGTCGGAACCGTCACGGCCTGACGCGCAATAGTTGTCGTCGCTACGACAGGAACTCCTATTGCTTCAACAATTTTTCGGGTTTGAGCGCGCATCGCATCGGGAAGGGTGACATATCCCGACGGCAGGATGCTTTGCCCATCACCAACTGCGTAACTCAACACCCTGCGAACATCAGCAATCTTTTTTTCTACGTCATAAGTTTTTGGAACCATGGCGTAATCAACTTTGATCATCGGATACGCCAACGGATCTTCTGGGGTGGGGTCGGCCACCAAGGTCCCTGCAGCACTTAGTTCGGCGTCGGCAATACCACGCAAAATTGAATCGTCGGTCACTTGAACGACTGTTCCGTCAGGCTTCAATAGACCTGCAACCTGGAGCCCGAATTTCTTGGCTGTGGGCCAGTCAATAATGCCGATAACTCCACGCGCACTTGTGACCTCGGCCTGTGTGCCAGACGGCGAAACACCGTAGAACATACGGGTCGAAATATTCTTCTGCCCTTGTCGTGGCAAATAACGGGGATCGGTATCAACGAGTTCAAAAGCATCACGTGGATACGAGTAACCAACATATGAAGAATTCAGCGCGACTCTCCAAGTATCGGTGTTGGCAAGAAACTTCTTCGCTTCAGGGTCAGCGCTCATCCACGACGTCAAAATCGTCGTTGCTGCTGATCGTTCGGCCCGAACCAAAATCGGATTCACGCCACTGGTTGGAAAACGGACCGTCGGGTTGATGTTGAGCAATTCTCGATCTCGAACAATTGTCTCGACAGAACTGTTCGTGACGAGACGTGCAACCAGACGCGGCGAAACCACCAAATTCTCAACACGCAAACCAGTAAAGGGGTCGGTCAAGTTGTAGGCAACGACCACTGCACTCGCCGCTATTGGAGCGTACGAGTAATCGCGATGTTCAGGGTGGTGCGATAGCTCTTCTTCTGTCGCCGGTAAAGCAGTAACGCCGAAGTCAATCAGGCCAGCCAAGAAGTTTTCGCGGCCAGTCGTACTTGACGTCTCCGTGTAGTCCAGAACTACTGATGAGTCACCTTGGCAAATTTGGGCTGCCCACGAGTAAAACAGACCGGCCGCAGTTGCCGACCCGTCAACTCGAACATCAAAGTCGGTGATCGTTGGACAGTCGGCTTGAGAAGGTGCGAATGTGATGGGGATCACTACGCGTGCAGCCGGCAAACTGCCAGGCTGAATCGGCAACGCATCGTTTTCATAAACCAACATAGAACAGGGGTTGGTTGCTGAGCATCCTAATTGTGGAAGGTTGCTCGCGGGGCGAACCTCGAACTGTGCCGAGCCAGTTCCGTCAGCGGCGGTTGAGTCCAAAAGTCGGTTTCCGTTTGCCAGATCTGGAAACGGCTCAGCCGAAAAACAATCCGCGAGCGAAACAGGGTTCGCTTTGCACTGCATGATGATCACGGTGTACACGTTTTGTTGAGTCGTAGGTCTAAACCCCGACCAGGAGATGTTGATCACTTCGTTTGACAAATTGACGCCGGGTGCAACAGTGGCCGAGCGACCTCCAGTCCCCGATGCGGTGACTGGGCTTCGGGGGGCGGGTTCTGCTAACGCCGAATCGGCCGCACCAAACGAAGTGAGACTCACCAAAGAAAAAACAGCCAACATCAACGCACACAGGCGGCGAAAACGGTCTCTGATTTGGGGAAGTGATTTTGAAGCTTCAGTCACGTCGAATTTCCCATTCACTCAAGATTGACGCCAAAAATCTCGCCAGATTGGAGATTTACTTGACAGGAACTCAAGTTAGAGCGGTCACTCCCGCTCTGGAATGGGGATCAATAAAACTTGCTCTGCTGTTCAACTGTTATTCACCTTTACTTCAGCACAAGGACATACGACGCCTGAATGCTGTCGGGGTGCCCAAGTCATCACAGGTTGACGAGACCAATGCTTCACATTCTGCTGAAAATGACTCGGAAGTTCGGATCATTCCTGTCGTCCGGCGAAATCGAGTTGACCAGGTATATCGGTCGATAGCGGCGGCTTCTGGCTCATTCGTTTTCGTTGTCATGGCCCTCATCGGTGGCTTCTTGCTCTACCGAGGAATTGACGCTTTGCGAATCTCTGGCTGGGGCTTCATTACTGAAAGCCAGTGGGCCCCCGACATGGGCGGGGCGTTTGGTATCGCTTCGCTTCTGCCGTACACCTTTTCAATCGCGTTTGTTGCCCTATTCATTGCCGTTCCGGTATCAATCGCCACTGCGTTGTTCATCACCGAGTACGCCCCGCGGAGAATTCGCCGCTTCCTGACCGCGACCATTGACCTACTGGCGGCAGTTCCCAGCCTGATTTACGGCCTGTGGGGGTTGTTCTACCTGCAGCCAAGAATCATCACTTTGTCAAAGTGGCTCGCCGACAACCTTGGTTTTGTGCCGTTTTTCAAGGTAAATGACGATTTTGGGACCTCCCTTGGCGTCTTCCCGTCGTCGACGTTCGTGGCCGGCGTCATCGTGTCGCTCATGGTCATCCCGATCTGTACTTCGGTCATGCGCGAGGTATTTGGCCAGGCGCCTCCAGGCGAACGAGAAGGCGCCATGGCCCTTGGTGGAACTCGATGGGGTGTTGTTCGCGATGTGGTGTTGCCATTTGGTCAAGGCGGAATTATTGGTGGCTCAATGCTTGGGCTGGGTCGAGCCTTGGGCGAGACCATCGCCGTCACCCTGATTATCTCGCCATCTTTTGACGCCAAGTGGTCCATCGTTGAACAGGGATCAAACAGCATCGCTGCCCTCATCGCTCTCAAATTCAGCGAATCAACTGAAACCGGAATTAGCGCCTTGATGGCAGCAGGTCTTGCCCTGTTCATCATCACCTTGTTGGTCAACACAGCAGCTTCGAGCGTCGTTAATCGCTCACGATCTGGTTCAGCGACGGAGATTTGATTCTGATGAGCTTTGCACTTCGACGCAACAAGACAACAAGCGATACTCCTGATATCGAGTCAAAGATTCGTATCCGCACAATTGAGACCATCGATGTCACGGTCATGATCGGCTCAGCAATTTCTGCTTTCGCACTTAGCCAGTTGCTGTACGAAACAATCCTTCCACTCTCTGGCGCCCTGGGTTTTCTTTTGACCTGCTACATGTTTTTTATCTTTATTTCTTGGATCGCCGTT
>JBEDJE010000201.1:0-3211 GCA_041172985.1 Actinomycetota bacterium | reverse complement strand
GTGTTGTATCTGGGATTGTTGATTGATGCCGGCAACGCCTTCGCCATTGTTGGTCTTTGCACCAATGATCCCGGCAACCTTTGTTCCATGCCAGGACGGATTGGGTTGATCGCAACCAGCATCGCCAGGATCGGTGGCATCAGCGTCATTATCAAAAAAATCGTACCCAGGTAATGGTGTCGGTAGGTCTGGGTGGACGGTGTAACCAGTGTCGATGACCGCAACAACAATTGAAGGTGAACCAGTTGTGTGGCTCCAAGCAGATTCAATACCAATTCCTTTGTCGGTCGTTGCAAAATCTTTGAGATACCACTGGTTGACGTACTCGGGGTCATTTGGTGCGGTAACCGCGTAACGTTTTTCATTGATTTCGGCTGATTCAACTTTGCCCGTGTCAACAAGTTGCTGCACAAGAGAATTGGCTTCTGCACGAGTGATCGGCTGATCAAGTTGAATGACCTCTAGCCGATCAAAAATTTTTGACTCGATAGTTGCATCGAGATCAAATGTGTTTTCAATGAGTGACATTGCGCTCAGTGACGAACGTCCTGGTAATCGTTCAACGATTAATTCTGTGATCAGGTCGTCGTTGGCTTGCGTGGCAACTTCAATGGTCGCAAGTGAGCGCATCGGAACCGTGGCAATGGTGAGACTGATGAAAAAGGCGATTGCGGGTAAGCGCAACTTCATCGTAGAGCCTCGGCTAGCAAGCGCACCGAACGCTCGTTGATGGGGTCGCTCACCAAGATCACCTCGTCGGCGCCGGCATCGCGCATTTCAATCACCCGATGACGAATATCGGTGAGTGTCGCTGCGGTGTACGTATCGGGTACTGGGCGTTCGCCGGCGGAAGCATCGGTGATAACGAGCAAACACGCACTGCGCTTCAATGTTGCTGGGTCTCGACCAACCTCGCGAGCGATTTCTGAGATGTGCACATTTTGTTTGGCAAAACCTTCGGCCGAATTACCAAACCAGTCAAACCAGGTGTTCCACCATTGAGCATGGGGCAATGCGACGCGTAAAACACGTTCGCCAATTGAGCCAATCATGAGCGGGATCGGTCGGTGAGGTGGTGGCAAAAGCACGGCATCATCAACTTGGTTGAATCTGCCAGAGAATGTGCATCGTTCACCCGAGCACAGCGTCCGCAGAATGGTGAAGGCTTCTTCAAAACGTGATCCTCGTTGGTCGAAGGGAATTCCGAACGCATCGAATTCTGGCTTGTTCCAACCGGCACCGACTCCAACAATGTAACGACCGTGACTGACCTCGTCAATTCCGGCGGCCATTTTGGCAAGCAGTGCAGGTGGGTGAAAGCCAACGCACGCAACAAGTAGCCCAAGGTCAATGCGCTCAGTGACTGCGGCCAACGCCGCCAACAAAGTCCAGGCCTCCCACGGACCTCGTTCGGGGCGACCGTCGCCTCGATATAAGAGGTGATCGCCAATCCACATCGAGTCAAATCCAACGTTTTCGGCGGCTTGAGCCATGGTTTGGTATTCAGGCCAGCGGACTTCGCGCTCGACCTCGGGAAGTTGAATGCCAACTCGGATTCCTTGAATCAGACTCACCCTTATGAGGCTAGAGAGGTTTCGGTCTACGGTGTGGATATGGGGCAAAATCTTGACATTCGTAGTGACCCAACGACCATCGATGCGCCATGGATGAATGAGGCTCTACGGGCTTCGGGCATTGCTGGTGGGGCCACGATCACGAAGTGCACATTTGAAGGTTTCGTCGGCACGGGGCAGACCGGTTGTAACGCTCGCTTTTCGTTGGAGTGGGACAATCCAGCGGGTCGTCCAAAAACTGTCATGGGAAAGTTTCCGTCTTTTGATGAAACGGCTCGTGCCACTGGTTTTGGCGGCACTGCATATGTCACCGAGTTCAATTTTTATTCGCGCATCGCGTCGACTGTCGATGTGCGAGCACCGAAGTGTTATCACGCTGCGCTCAATGTTGAAGCGCAACAGTTTTGTTTGATCATGGAAGACCTCTCGGGGTCAGAACAAGGTGATCAGTTCGTCGGACTCACTCTTGATGAAGCGGAACTTGCAATTGATCAAGCAGTTCTTTTGCACGCGCCGCGTTGGGGCGATCCGACTCTTCCCGAATCTGGCGTTAACCCGAGCACGGTTGAAGAGCGGTCGGCAAATCTTGCGATGATCTACGGTTTCTTGCTTCCGGCATTCGTCGAGCGTTTAGGCGCGCGGCTCGAACCTGAAATCTTGAAAGTTATTGAAGATGCGGCGCCTGTTATTGGAGCATGGGCTTTGGGTTCAGGAACTCCATTGACCGTTGCGCATTACGATTTTCGACCCGACAATTTTATGTTCGCTCGTGAACCCGATGCTCCGCCGCTCGTTGTTGTCGACTGGCAAACGGTCAATGAAGGACTGGGCATGGTTGATGTCGCGTACCTGATTGCCGGAAGCTTTACGCCCGAACGTCGACGTGAAGTCGAGAAGCAACTGATTGAGTCATATCGCGTCAAACTGAATGCAGCCGGAATCAACTATGACGTAGATACCTGCTGGCGCGATTATCGCTTCGGTTCAATTTGGGGCCTGATCATTACGGTGCTGGCTACTTCGATGGCGGCACGTACCGAACGCGGCGATGACTTGTTTGTCACCATGGCCACGCAGTACGGGCATTTGGTTCTTGATCACGATGCCGTGAGTTTGTTGAAGTAATCATTTAGATTGAGGGAAATATGACAACGACAGAATTTGATCCAGATTCGCTTCGGGCGAAGTACGAGTTTGAGCGCAATAAGCGTTTACGTGCCGAGGGCAACGATCAATACATTGACATATCTGACTTTGATCAGTACTTAGAGGACCCGTACGTTCAGCCGCTCAATCGTGCACCACTGTTCGATGAAGTTGAAGTAGCAGTCATTGGTGGAGGATTTGGTGGATTGCTCGCTGGCGCACGGCTACGTGAAGCTGGCGTCACTGATATTCGCATGATCGAAAAAGGCGGCGACTTTGGCGGCACCTGGTATTGGAATCGTTACCCAGGCGCGGCGTGCGATGTTGAGTCTTATATCTACTTGCCGTTGCTTGAAGAAATCGGTTACATTCCCAAGCAGAAGTATTCAAATGCTCCCGAAATTCTTGAGCACAGCCGAGCAATCGCTCGTTTCTTTGATCTGTACACCAATGCCTGCTTGCAAACCGAAGTGACTGAATTGCGTTGGGAC
>JBEDJE010000200.1:0-3213 GCA_041172985.1 Actinomycetota bacterium | reverse complement strand
ACGTCCCAGTGCGGGGCTACGGGGCCGAGGAACACGATGCGGACATGTGCTCGAGATTGTGCTGAGGTATGTAGATCGGACATGAGACTCCTTGGGTGCGAAATGCCGTTGGTTCGCCAAGATTTCGGTCGATTTCCTGGTCTGTGCCAAAAAACTCACTGATTTCTCAACAGAAAAACCGCTGGTCAGGCAAACCCTATCGGCGAGACTTGCGTGTCAGAACTAACCCTGACTGGTTCTCCCGAACCAGACATGGTTAACTGAAAGCGGTTGGGAACGTCAACAACCCTGGTGAACGTCTCATTGGGGTCAAGAAGTACTCAGCTTCTCATAGGGCGAAGCGGGCGGAAACCACCTTCGCACAAGGAGAAAGACCCATGAATCAAGACTCAGTAGCCTCCTGGATGGCCGATGGCGCTTGTCGCGCCTACCCGCCGAACACCTTTTTCCCCAGCGATGGGGTGGGCGTTGACAAGGCCCGCAAGATTTGCGCGACCTGCTCGGTCACTGCCGCTTGTTTGGAATATGCCATCGAAAATCACATCGACCACGGTGTGTGGGGCGGATGTAGCGAACGCGAGCGCCGTCGCATCAGCAAGCGTCGCCGGATCGCTGTCCAGGCTCTCTAAAACGCTAAAGATTGAATGACTGGCTCGGCCCCGCAAGGGTCGAGTCAGTGAATCACTCAGACTTGTTGTCGTCGTCGTCCTTGGCGCCTTCTGACAGGCCCTTCTTAAATTCCTTTTGCGCCTGGCCGAGATTCTTGGCCAACTTCGGAATACGTGAGCCTCCGAAAAGCACCAAAACTACGACGAGTACAACGATGACCTCAGGTCCATCAAATAAGCCAGCAAGCATGGTCTCAGGGTAGCACCCATTTCGGACTCTGAGAAGGGCTGAGTCGTCAAAAGCCAATGTGCCAAAGTGGGGTTGTGCTTGAGTGCGTGATCAACATCAGTGAAGGTCGCGATATCGACGCACTTCGTCAACTAGCAGCCGTTTGCGCCAACGACCTTCTTGATGTTCATTTTGATCCCGAGCACAATCGCAGCGTTTTCACATTGATGGGCACTACTGCTCCCCGGCGTTTGACCAAACTCGCGGTGCAACTACTTCAACTAGACACGCATCAAGGTGTTCACCCTCGCCTCGGCGTTGTCGATGTCGTTCCGTTTATTGCTCTTGATGAATCAACGATGCATGACGCGATATTGGCACGTGATGAATTTGCTCATTGGGCCAGCTCTGAATTGTCAGTGCCATGTTTTGTTTATGGCGCCGAAAGAACGCTTCCCGATATTCGTCATCAGGCTTGGTCGAATCTTCAACCGCAATACGGACCAAGCGCCCCTCACTCAACTGCCGGGGCGATATGTGTTGGTGCTCGCGATTCTTTAGTGGCGTACAACGTGTGGCTCAACCCAACAACGACTGCAGAAACTGCGAGTCTTATTGCCCGATCGGTCCGCGGAGACGGCATTCGCACCTTGGCACTTCGTGTAGGAAATCATTGGCAAATCAGTATGAATTTGATTGATCCCGAACGCATTGGCCCTGACATTGCAACCGACCGCGTCATTCACTTTGCCAAACAAAACAATGTTGAGATTGAACGTTGCGAACTCGTTGGATTGATCTCACAGCACGCGCTGAACAAGATTTCACAGCAACGTTGGACTGAACTTGATCTCAGTGCAGAACGAACAATTGAATTTCGTCGCAAACACGGCTACACATTTACCGCGTAACGAAAAAATCAGGCTGTTGCGATACGACGATTTGACTGGGCGCGCTGACGACGCAGACGACGGCGTTCGCGCTCGGACAATCCGCCCCAAATACCGAACTTCTCGCCATTGACCAATGCGTACTCAAGACAATCCATGCGGACAACGCATCCACGGCACACTTCTTTGGCTTCACGGGTCGAAGCGCCACGCTCGGGGAAAAAGAGGTCGGGGTCGACACCCAAGCAGTTCGCTTGGTCCTGCCAGTTGTTGTTTTCGCTCATCGATTCGTTCATGTGGCTGCCTGCCATCTTGACCCTTGGGTCACTCGTGTGTGGTTCTTGTCCGCGTAATGCGCAGGGCAGTTCCACACGTGTAACTACATGCATGTCATTCTGCTCTACGGGAGACCCCTAATGCAAGGGGAAATCTGACAAAAGCCCTGAGAGATGGCAGCGCGCAAGCGCACAAGAGATGTGTGCGAGCGCTCGAACCCCTGAGATTTCTAACCCTTCGCGACGTACGGCGCGAAATACGGATTGCCTGGCTGACCGCCCGCCAGATGTTCACGAACGGCCAACGATTGTTGGGGCATCGCCGCGCCTTGCTGTAAAGCCGCGAGTGTTGCGACATGATTGTTGCGATAAACCGCCTCGGCGTCATTCGCTTTTGGGTCGACCCACACCGCTGTGAGCAGGACAAATGCATCACTTTGACCTAATTCAGTGAATCTTTGGGCCGCATATTCAGTCACCCCGTGAGCGACTCCAGCTTGAGCTGCACCCCACGTGAGTTCTCCATGTTGGTCACTTTCGATCGCTGCTTTGTTGACGAACAGAGTCGCTGGAGTCACTGGCACATTGGGTTTCCACACCACCAAGAACGGAATATGCCCCACAGTTGGCGACCCCAGTGTGGTGACAAATGCACTACCCGCCGGTCCAGATTTTTTTCCTAAAACAGTGTTGATATGCGCAGCATTTGCCCCCTCGCCCGCAAATCCTTCGCCAACTTCGAAACCTACGTCGCGCGTTTCACTCATGAAATATCTCCGTTTACTCGGCTCGCAAGGCGTCCGTAGCGCGACATCTTGAGCGTGTCTGTTGAATCTGTTCCGGGTTTGGTGTCATAGGCCAGGAGCGCTACGTAGCGCGGTGTGTCACCTTTGATGGTCGTCACACGATGCATACTCCACCTTCCGTTGAACAACATCAAGGTTCCTGGAGTCATCGGTTCGGTGCGTACCAACTCAGAGGATCGACCATGTAGAACATTCTGAATCAACTCATAATTTGGCTCATCGCTTGAGCGAATCTGTTTGGCATTTTCAAAATGTCCCCCACTTAACGACGACTGAATCGCAATTGACACAACAAAATCAGTCATATCGAAGTGCCAACCCAATAAATCGCCGTCACGCATCACCGCGAGATTGAGTGCTCCAAAGGGATCGGCGTAACGAAACAGTTCGTTCAGCCCAAGACAT
>JBEDJE010000199.1:0-5077 GCA_041172985.1 Actinomycetota bacterium | reverse complement strand
GGACCAACCGGCATCGTGGTGGCAAGTACACCATGAATGTTGAAGGTGTCATTGCAGACTGCTTCAAGTCCAGCGATCACCCACGGTAAGTACTCGGGCATGCAACCAGCCATGACTGCGTTGATCGCCACTTTTTCAATGGTGATTTCAACAAGATCGGGCGGAACGATGGCAACAAGGTGGAACGACCGGAAGTCCGTCAGTCCAACCGCGATCAAACATCGCTTCAAACTCGTCTTCGGCCTCGGCGACTTCTACTCGTCGCGCGGACAGTGTCGTTGCACCGAAACGAACTCGTAATTCATCTACTAAATCAGGGTCGACGCTCAATGAACCACAGCCCGGACGAAATGCACTGAGACTTGGACCAAGACCTGATTGCTCTGTGACCCGCTCCCATTCGTCGCGAACCCAACCGACGGTGCGCGCTACTTCAACACCGCTTTCAATGCGCAAAACAGTTGGAACTGTTTCGATGTCGTAGTGCCAACTGATGGAAAGGTCGGCGTCATGAATTGGTGCAAGAGATTCAGGGAATGTTGGATCGTCCTGTACGTAGACCGTGACCGGAAGTGATCCATTTGTGAGTTGTTCAATGACTGGCACAACCATGCGACAGGTTTCGCATTCGCGTTTAACAATGACAACTAAACCATCGGGAAGTGTGGGCAGTGCCATGTTGTTTACTCGGCGAGGAACGACAAGATGATGTCGTTGACTTCGGCGGACTTTTCAAGATGCATGAAGTGGCCTGCACCATCAATGAATCTTGCTCGGGCATTCGGCGTGAGTTCGGCTGCCGCAAACTCGGCAACTTCGCTGCCCATGCAACCATCGGTGCGTCCATGTATGTACAAGAGCGGTTGTGGCGGAATAGTTGATGACATATCTTGCGCTGACTGCAACGCCGGATCGTTGTAGCCGGCACCAAGCGTGGCGCGGTAGAAACCAAGGGCAGCTTGCAAATTGGCGGGGTCGCGCAAACTTGGTTTGAGCAATTCAAGTTCTTCGGTCGCATCGAACCCCGGTGACCAATCGGCCCACAACATGTCGATGTACGCGAGATCGTTCGCTCCAACAACAAAGTCTGCAAAAGGATGCTGGAAGAAGAACATGTACCAACTGCGTTTAATCTGCGCGAGGTTCGACAAGAAGGCAACACCGACTGCATTGCCTGGTGGCACCGCCATGGTGACCACTTTGGCAAAAGCATCGGGTCGAACATTGGCGGCGATGTGGGTGATTACGGCGCCCCAGTCGTGACCAATGATGACCGAATCAGGGCCACCCCCAAGTGCATCGCGCAGAGCGAGGGCATCCATCGCCGAGGCAGCAGTTTGAAAGCGACCGTCAGAGGGAACCTCAGTTGGGGCGTATCCACGCAAGAACGGAGCGACAGCGCGATAACCAGCATCGGCGAGTCGCGGAAGCAAATGGCGCCAGGTATGGGCCGAATCGGGGAATCCATGTAGGCAGATCGCTAACGGACCATCGTTTTCAAGCCCAGCTGCGAAATACGAGATGTTCAGACCGTTGGCCTGAATGGAGTGTTGCGAAAT
Source organism: Actinomycetota bacterium (assembly GCA_041172985.1). Taxonomy (GTDB): domain Bacteria; phylum Actinomycetota; class Acidimicrobiia; order Acidimicrobiales; family Ilumatobacteraceae; genus Casp-actino8. Next base: position 3,518 of record JBEDJE010000199.1, on the reverse strand, counting down.
CGTGCCCATGGCCAAACGGTACTCCTCAAGGCGGATTTAGGCACACCCCAACTGCGACGAAGGTCACCTACCTTGCCCATTTCATTTACCCCTGTTTGTCATTTAGCGTTCACCTTCATCGGGGGAGTTCAAAACATTGATGTCACATTCTTTGGAGTGCGTGGTTCCACGCCTTGCCATGGTGATGACACGAGGCGCTACGGCGGCAACACATCTTGTGTTGGTCTGAGCGCGCCTAACCAACCTCCGCTTGTTTTCGATCTTGGAACTGGTCTGCGTTACTGCGGAGACAAAATTCCGACAACAGGTCCATTCGAAGGTCATTGTTTGCTCACGCACATGCATTGGGACCACGTACAAGGTTTGCCATTTTTCCTGCCGACTCTTCGCGAAGGCGCACACTTCCAAATTTTTGGACCAGTGCAAGAAGACGGACGAACAGTGCAAGACGTTTTTGAATCCATCATTAAGCCTCCGATGTTTCCCGTCAGCCTGACTGCGCTTCCCGGAACTTTTGTTTTCCACGATGTAGCTAATAGCGATTTCCATGTGGGTCAGATGCAAGTGAAAAGTCGCTTGGTGCCCCACGTCGGTAACACTCTTGGATTTCGTGTGACGCACGAATCAACAAGTGTCGCCTACTTGCCCGATCATCAAATGCCTGAAGACGGTTCGATGGGAATCACCGAAGGTGCACGCGAGTTGTGTGAAGGCGCCGATCTTCTGATTCACGATGCTCAATACACCCCTGATGAATTCACGACAAAGAGCAACTGGGGTCATTGCACAGTCGATTATGCGGTTTGGGTCGCAATTGAGTGTGGTGTGAAGAAACTGGCTTTGTTTCATCACGATCCAACTCGCAGCGATGATGCGGTCGATGAGTTACTCGCAGCCGCCAAACGCCGCGGCGAAAAGCACGGTGTTGAAGTATTCGCGGCTTCTGAAAATGAAGTCGTTTCGTTGCCCTGCGCTTAGCGCACAGTGATCAACGGGTCGGCCACAACGTGGCTCTGTTGGCCAAGCGGACCGACCGTATTGCCGCCGCGAATGGTGACTCGACGCATACGTCGTTCGGCCGTGCCGTAATCGTCTGACGCATAATGCATCGTTGCTCGGTTGTCCCACAACAAAACATCACCGGGTTGCCAATGATGCCGCAATACAAACTCTGGCTGTGTCGCGTGTTCGTACAACATCTTCAACAAGTTTTCGCTTTCAATGCGTGAGTATCCAACGATGTGAGTTGTAAAACCAGGATTGACGAACAACGCCTTCTTGCCAGTGCTCGGGTGGACGCGTACAACTGGATGCACGACCGGCGGAACCTTGGCGGCATCGTCGAATAACTTCTGGGCGTCTTCACGCGACATTGCCGAATCAAAAGGCTCGCCCCAATAGGCGAGTGGCGAAATGCGATGCACGGCCTCTAAGCCATCGACGAGTTGTTGCAAACTTGGGCTGAGGCGTTCGTATGCCGTCCGCATATCGGCCCACAGGGTGTCACCACCCCATTCGGGAACGACATCGGCGACCAGTACCGACCCAGCGGGCGGAGTTGACACAAAAGTGACGTCGGTGTGCCAGCGAGCGTTCTTGCCACCCTTGGCGCCATCGAGTTCAAGAATTTCGGGGTGGTCGGGGTGACCGGGCACAACCGGGTGGGCTGGGGTTGGTTCGCCGATGCTGTGGGCCAGGGCGACTTGTTCACCGTGAGATAAATGCTGATCACGCAGGACTAACACCAGGTGTTCTTCGAGCAGAGCGAGTAGTTGTCCTGGCTCAACCCGTGAGGGGTCGAATCTTCCAGGTTTCGAGGCTTGTGGGTGGGTTCATGAGCTGGTCGACGAGTTCCTTGATCGGCAGGAATTTCGGATTCCTGACTTCCGCCATCAGATTTAATAGTGCTGGTCAGGACACTACAACCTCGAAATCAAGAAATTCCATAAATATGATGGGAATAGTCGGGAATTAGATATCGTTGGGGTCTATGACCGCCCCGATGACCCCTCTGACGGCTGATATCGCCGAGACCGACGCCGCCGGAATTGTGGCCTGGGCGCATCGTGAATTTGGTTCTGGATTAGTTCTCACGGCCAGTTTTGAAGATCCGGTGTTGGTGCACTTGGTGGCGACGCATGCACCCGGCACACCTGTCGTTTTGCTTGATACGCAATACCTCTTCGCCGAGACATTGTGGCTCGTCGAGAAATTGCAGAGCCGCCTGAAGTTTCCACTTGTAGTGATTCGACCGCTTGAAGACGTACGCCCGGACGACCAGTGGCAGTTTGATGTTGAAGGTTGTTGCGCTCGACGAAAAGTTGAACCGCTCAATCGTGCGTTGCAAGGTCGCTCCGGATGGATTACTGGTATTCGTCGCGTTGATGGACCAACACGCGCCGAAACTCCTGTCGCGCAATTTGATGAAGTTCGTCAACTCACCAAGATCAATCCAATAGTTGCCTGGAGTGACGAAGACGTCGAGTCATACATCGTCGCCAATGATTTGCCGCGTAACCCTCTTATTGAACGCGGTTACCCATCAATCGGATGCTGGCCATGCACCCGGCCGGTTGCTCCTGGCGAAGATAAGCGCGCCGGCCGTTGGTCGGGGCACAACAAAACAGAATGTGGATTACACGTAACGACGAATGCCAACTCGAATGTAGTGGCAACGTCGAAAGGAAAGTCATGACAATGATTGATAGTGGAACCCAAGCAACGCCTGCCGAAATTAAGCAGAGCGTGGCCGAACTCGAAGATGAAGCAATCACGATCATTCGTGAAGTTGCGGCTGAATGCCGTAATCCAGTTCTGTTGTTTTCGGGCGGAAAAGATTCAGCAGTTCTTTTGCACCTAGCTGTCAAGGCCTTCCGTCCCGGAAGTTTGCCTTTCCCAGTCATGCACGTCGATACCGGACACAACTTTGACGAAGTCATTGAGTATCGCGACATGTTGGTTGAGCATTATGGCGTCAAACTGGTGATCGCCAGTGTTCAGGCATCAATTGACGCAGGTCGTGCGGTTGAAGAAACTGGCCCGCGTGCAAGTCGTAACCGTTTGCAATCAGTGACATTGCTCGATGCCATTGCCGAACACAAATTTGATGCAGCATTTGGTGGCGGACGCCGCGACGAAGACAAGGCTCGTGCCAAAGAGCGCATCTTGTCGTTCCGTGATCATTTCGGTCAATGGGAACCACGAGCACAACGTCCCGAGCCGTGGAACATGTTGAATGCCAAGATTCGTCCCGGCGAACACCTTCGTGCATTCCCACTTTCAAACTGGACCGAACTCGACATTTGGCGTTACATCGGTATCGAAAATGTGGCGTTGCCATCAATCTATTTCTCGCACCGCCGTACAGTGGTTGAACGCAACGGCATGTTGTTGAGCGTTGGCGGGCCTGTCGTTCTTGAAGCAGGCGAAAAAGCATTTGAAGAAACAGTTCGCTATCGCACCGTTGGTGACGCAAGTTGTACTGGTGCAGTTCGTTCAACAGCTAGCAATGTCAACGA
>JBEDJE010000198.1:0-3226 GCA_041172985.1 Actinomycetota bacterium | reverse complement strand
TCGGCACTCTTGCGCTGAAAACTTTCGTCACCAACCGACAACACTTCATCAATCAGCAGCACTTCGGGTTCGACGTGTGCAGCAACAGCAAAACCCAAGCGCACGAACATACCCGACGAATAGTTTTTAACTGGCGTGTCAATGAACTCTTCGAGACCAGCAAATTCAACAATGTCAGAAAACTTGTTCGTGATCTCTTTCTTAGTCAAACCCAAAATTGCGCCGTTCATAAAAACGTTCTCGCGACCCGTGAGTTCAGGGTGAAAGCCTGCACCTAGTTCAAGCAACGCCGAGATTCGTCCCGTTACTTTGACCGAGCCTTTATCGGGGGTCAAAATGCCGGTGAGGCACTTGAGCAGCGTGCTCTTTCCCGAACCGTTTGATCCGATCACGCCAAACGTCGTACCCGTGGGAACGGTGAAGTCGATCTCGCGGAGTGCCCAGAATTCTTCATAACGGGCCCGGCGGCCACGCAAGATGGCGGCCTTGAGATACTGGTTTCGCTCGTGGTACAGGCGGAAGTTTTTCCACAGTCCAGAGACAACGACGGCTTGGTTTGACATGCTTGTCCATTCTTGCCGATGAAGGGCTCGCCTGAGCAACACCCTCCCAGTCGAACCACCAACTAGGCTCTCCTAGGTCATGAAAAGTCTGAAACGAGTCTTTGATTCCCGCGAACTGTTGTGGAATCTGACTCTCCGTGAACTCCGCACCAAGTACCGCCGCTCGTTGCTTGGCTGGGCGTGGTCAATGCTCAACCCGTTGGCCACCGTGGCCATCTATTCATTCGTCTTCGGTGTGTTGTTCGAATCCAATGCCCCAGTCGGCGACCCAAGCGGACTCACTGGGTTCGCTTATTTCTTGCTGTGTGCCCTGTTGCCGTGGAACTTCTTTTCTCTCATCACCAACCTCGGCATGGGGGCGATTTCAGCCAACTCGGGATTGGTCCGTCGTGTGGCTTTCCCTCGTGAGGTTTTAGTCTTCAGCAATGTGCTTCATGCCTGCGTGCAGTTCTCGATTGAAATGGGCTTGCTTGCCGTTGTCTTACTGATTGCCGGCAGTCCCTTCTTGCCGTGGCTTCCCGTTGTCATCTTGGTGAGCCTGCTACTCGCCATCTTTGCTTCGGGCTTCGCACTTGCGCTGAGCACATTGTCGGTGTACTTCAGAGACATCACCTATCTGTGGACGATTTTCATCCAAGTGTGGTTCTTCTTAACCCCAGTGGTTTATGCACCGAGCGTGGTCAAAGAACGAGCACCCGATTGGGCCAACGACATTCTTCGACTGAACCCAATGGGCGCTTTCGTCAACACCTATCGAGACCTCTTGTATGACGCCACTGCCCCGTCGTTGGCCCGCTTGGCAGCAATGGTGATTTCGGCCTTCGCAAGTCTTGCGATTGGCTGGGCAATCTTTAACCGCATGGGCCGCCGACTTCCCGAAGAAGTTTGAGGATTTTATGGAGCAAGCCGATTCAGCAAAAACCTTCTTACAAATTGAGGAAGCGATCGCCAAACTTCGTCTGCAATCGGCCTCAGTAGCTGGAAGTTCTCAAGAAACAGAGCACGAACTCATCTATCGCCACTTGCTCGGGGCCGCAAGTCGATTTGAACTATCAACGCAGACTCTGTCGCTTTTAGAGTCGCGTTCGAACGACCTCATCAAGCAAATCAAACAGTCACCCAATACGAGCTCACGCTTGCCCGGGGGCTCTCTCATTCACCGGATCATGTGTCGTCTTACGTCACGTCAAATTACTCACAATCAGCAGATAGCCGAAGCACAGGTGCAACTGTTCAACACGCTCGTTAGCGAAACAAAGAGACTTTTTGAGGCTCAACGATCAGCTGACGAACGCCAACTGGCAGATCTTCTGACAGCAGTCGTTGATCGACTTGCAGTGGTGGATGCTCTCGATGCCGAGCGTTCTCTCGCAAAAAACCCCAGCAATCGTCCCGCTGAGTAGTGGATCAGCAGCACTGAATCATGCGTATTCTCTACACCGTACAACGCTACGGAGAATCCATCGTCGGTGGTTCAGAAAATGCGTGTCGCGCTTTTGCTGAGAATCTAGTTGCAGCCGGACATCACGTCGAAGTGATTACAAGTTGCGCTGCTGATTACCGGACATGGGAAAACGAGATCGCGGCGGGAACTTCAGTCCTTAATGGTGTCATTGTGCACCGATTGCCTGTTACTTCGCCTCGCATTGAAGAAGAGTTTTCGCCATACCAACGTCGCACTTTCTTTGGACCACGACCGATGTCCACCGAATTTCAGCATACGTGGTCTCAGAAAATGGGGCCTTCCTTGCAGGGCTACCAAGATTGGCTCCTGCAGAATTACGACCGTTTTGACGTCGCTGTATGCATGACCTATCTGTACTACACAACCACAACTGCGCTTCCTGTCCTCTACAAACGTTTGCCGATTGTGATGCAACCAACCGCGCATAATGAGTCAGAAATATGGTTGTCACTTTTTGACTTTCTTTTCAGCATGCCCGACGCATTTTTGTTTTTAACCCCCGAAGAGCAAGACCTTGTACGCAAACGCTTCAAGTCAGAACCCCGCGGGCAGGTCGTAGGTATCGGTTTTCAACAGTCCGCTATAGCCACATCTGCCTCACAATCATTTGACCCTCGTATGCGACCTTCCGAATATCTTGTCTATGTCGGACGAAATGATGCGGCCAAAGGCCTGCCGTTGCTGATCGACTACTTCCTGACTTTCAAGCAACTAACAAAATCTGAGCTCAAGTTAGTGATTGTTGGTGAACGACCGGAGAATCCAGAAGACTCAGAATCAATCATCTACACCGGATATGTTTCGGAATCTGAAAAATTGGCCTTAATTCAACATTCACTTGCGTTAGTCCAACCTTCATATTTCGAAAGCTTCTCCATAGTCCTATGCGAAGCCTGGTCGCAGAAGAGACCGGTTCTGGTGCAAGAGAAAAACGACGTCCTTGTCGGTCAGACTCAACGTGCTCGCGGAGGGCTCAGTTTTACCACCTATGTCGACTTTGCGATTGCGGTCAATTACTTACTTGAGCACCCACAAGAGGCCGCACAAATGGGTACCTGGGGACACGCCTACATCAATGATGTTTACACCTGGGAAAGCGTCATCAGTAAAACAGAACTTGTGCTTTCTGAAGCAGTCGCCAGCTTTAACCGCGACAAGAACTCAACGACGTAAGAGTCGTCGCGCCACCCGAATCGGG
>JBEDJE010000197.1:0-3229 GCA_041172985.1 Actinomycetota bacterium | reverse complement strand
CTTGGAGATGTCAAGGCGATGATCGATGCATTTTCAAATTGGGATGGTGTTTCTTGAGCGTTGTCATTCCGCGCACATTGCAAGATGCGTTAGTCGCTACTGCGGCTAATCCAACGGCACAGATAATTCAGGGCGGCACTGACTTGATGGTTGAAATCAACTTCAACCATCGCAAGCCGACCGATGTAATTGCGTTGCGCCGCGTAGAAGAGCTTCGCGGCTTTGTTTTTAATGCTCAGCGAACCCAAATCACAATCGGCGCGGGACTTCCCTATCAGCAAATGGAGCATGGCGAAATTGCTAAAGCTATACCTGCGCTCGCACAGGCCGCACGAACAGTTGGCTCACCTCAGATTCGCGCCACCGGCTCGATTGGTGGAAACTTGGGCACTTGCTCGCCTGCTGGCGATTCGCTTCCAGTTTTGAGCGCACTTGACGCAAATGTCAATCTTCAATCGTCTAGCACTTCACGTGATGTATCAATCCATGACTTCATGGTCGGGGTAAAACGCAACTCCCGCCAGCCTGGTGAAATTATTGTTTCAACAACCCTGCCAGTAGTTAATGGTTGGCAAGGTTATGCAAAAGTTGGCGTTCGTAATGCAATGGTTATATCAATTGCTTCCTGTTGTCTCGTAGTCGACCGCGAGCTGGGTCGCGTTGCTGTAGCTCTTGGTGCTGTCGGTCCGACAATCATTCGTTGTCGGGAATCAGAGCAATGGCTCGCATCACAAATTGATTTAAAAACGGTTGGCGTGATTTCTGCAAACTTGTTGAAAGAATTCGGCGATCGAATTGCAAGTGAAGCCAAACCAATTGACGACCATCGCAGCACAGCCGCCTATCGCCGCCACGCAGTTTCAACTTTGGCTCGAAGGCTCTTGACGAGAGCGAACACTAAATGACAGCTAATACCGAAATCTACAATCTCACCGTAAATGGAAAGCAACATCAGGTTCGTGACGCTTGGGTTGGCGAAAGTTTGCTCTACGTTCTTCGAGAACGCATTGGACTTCCTGGAGCTAAAGGAGCATGCGAGCAGGGCGAATGTGGCAGTTGCACCGTCATTATGGACGGCCAGGCTGTTTGCTCGTGTCTCGTGATGGCGGCAACAGCAATTGATTCAGATATTAAGACAGTTGAGAGTCTTTCGACTAACGGTGTACTAACTGAAGTTCAAGATGCGTTTATAACTGAAGGCGGAGTTCAGTGCGGCTTTTGCACGCCTGGGCTTATCGTGGCAATCGAACATTTGCTCAACAACAATCCTGACCCCACCGAACTAGAAATCAAAGAAGCAATTTCAGGAAATATCTGTCGCTGTACTGGTTACGGGCGAATTTTTGAAGCTGTCACAACCGCAGTGACGACTCGCAAGGCCAACCGTTAATGAGTTCAGCAACCCAAACATCCACTCGTCGAGATGTTCTTGGCGTTTCTGCGCTTCGACCTGATGGTGTGGCCAAGGTTTCGGGAAGCTTCGAATTCTCGTCTGATCTTCACGCCGAAAATATGCTCTGGGGTGCAACGCTGCGCAGCCCACATCCGTATGCACGAATAGTGAACATTGATTTGTCAGAGGCCTACAAGATTCTTGGTGTCGAAGCGATAATTACCGCAGATGATGTGCCCGGCAAAAAGACTTACGGACTGATCTCAAGTGATCAACCTGTGTTTGCAAGCGACTTCGTTCGATATGTCGGTGAACCAGTCGCCGCAGTTGCAGCAGACCATCCTGAAACATGTCGACGAGCCCTCGCAGCGATCAAAGTTCAATACGAAGTATTGACGCCAGTTACAGATGCTGAGATCGCGATACTCCCGACCACCGAACAAATTCACCCAGACGGTAACTTGATTCGCCGTCAACAGATCAAAATTGGTGACCAAAACCTGCAAGGCGAAGTCGTAGTCGAAGGTATTTACGAAATGGGAATGCAAGACCAGGCCTTCTTGGGTCTTGAAGCTGCTTTGGCAATACCTGATAGTGGCAACAACGGCATTGAGATGTTTGTCGCTACTCAGTGGCTTCATGAAGATCGAAAGCAAATCGCCGCATGTCTTGGTTTTCCAGATGAGAATGTTCGAATCACGCTTGGCGGTGTTGGTGGCGCGTTTGGAGCCCGCGAAGACATCAGCCTTCAGGTTCATTGCGCACTTTTGGCACTGCGCACATCTCGTCCGATCAAAATGCAATACAGCCGTGAAGAAAGTTTCTATGGCCACGTTCACCGTCACCCAGCCAAAATTTACATCAAGCATCACGCAACACGTGCCGGAGTAATTCAACGCATCGAAGCGAAGATGATCTTTGATGGTGGTGCATATGCATCTACTTCAGCCGCAGTATTAATCAACGGCGTAACCCATATTCAAGGCCCGTATCGCTGTGAGAACGCCACGGTCGATGGCTATGCAGTTCGAACCAACAATCCACCCTGCGGTGCGATGCGTGGTTTCGGTGTGGTCCAGGCTTGTTATGCACATGAAAGCCAAATGGACAAGTTGGCCAAAGCCTGCAACTTGTCGCCAGTAGAAGTTCGCTTGATGAACGCAATGGTCACCGGCGACAAACTGATTACTGGTCAAGTTGTTGAAAGTGTCGCACCCGTTGCTCGCTGCATTCGAGAGACCGATGCAATACCGCTTCCAGAGAAACTTTCGACAAATGCCGACACACTTGAGCTTGTTGGTGGCTCAGGTCTGACCTCGCTGCCCGAAAACATCGTGCGCGGAATCGGCTGGGGCGTATCGATCAAGAATTTGATGTACAGCGAAACTTTTGATGATTTTGCTACCGCCCGTTGTCAACTTAAAGACGGGGTTGCAACTCTTAAGTACGCGACAGTCGAAGTCGGTCAAGGATTCGTTGTGCTCGCACCACAAATCGCTCGCTCAGTGCTGGGCGTTGACGAGGTTGTGCTTGACACGGTAGATACAAAAATTGGTTCGGCTGGTAGCACGTCGGCGTCTCGGCAGACTTGGATGAGCGGAGGCGCAGTTGATGGGGCATGTCGACTTGTGCGTCAACGCCTGTTCGAGCATGTTGGAAAGAAACACAACATTGACCCGTTAAGACTTGTTATTGAAGATACTGATGTAGTCGACATGATTGGTGACTTTCGAATCAGTGTCATAGATGCCTCGAACGGCATCTTGATTGATGAAACTTTTGAGCATCATCACCGCCCGACTGAAGAACTAGACGAAAATGGACAGGGTGATTGTC
>JBEDJE010000196.1:0-3229 GCA_041172985.1 Actinomycetota bacterium | reverse complement strand
CCGTTGAGCATCTATGGACCTGGTGAAGAGAGCGGAACCTACGACTCGTTCGTTGAGTTTGCTTTCAAGTCAATTTCTGGTGACCGCGGTACCGACATGGTGAGCCGTGCCGACTACACCGCTAGCCCCAATGACAACGTCATCGTCGATGGCATTGAAAGCGCTGACACCTCACTTGGTTGGGTGGGCTACGCCTACTACAAGGCCGAGCAGGAGCGTATGAAGGCCATTGCGATCGCTGACAAGGAAGGCGCTTGCGTCTTGCCGACCGACGAGACCATCGCTGACGGTTCGTACCCCTTCTCCCGCACCTTGTACCTCTACGTGAACAAGGCCAAGGCTGTTGAAAACCCAGCCATCGCCGCTTACGTTGATCTGTACTTGTCGGCCCAGGGTGGCGAGCAGGTCAGTGCAGCTGGTTATGTCCAGCTCGACTCGGCTAAGCAGCAATTGTCCCTCGACGCATGGACTGCGCGAGGCTAATAGTTATGAATGGGTTGCTGGCTGTCGCGGATCTCCGAGGAGATCCGCGACGCCGCGCTCATGATCGGCGCATGCGTCGATTGTTAGGTGGATCAGCGCTTGTCACGATCATCGTGAGTGCGCTGATTTTGTTTGTTCTGGCCCGAGGAACACTTGATTTCTTGCGTTCTATTGGTTGGAACTTCGGCATTTTGCGCGACTTGAGCGAAGCCCCGGGCTGGTTCCCTCGTCGCGAACGTTTTGACTTACTCACGATTTTTCTCGGGAGTGTCATCATGGGAATGATCGCGATGTTGGTCGCAGTTCCTCTTGGTCTTGGCACCGCGGTGTACCTCAGCGAATTCGCTCCAACAAAGGTACGCAAAATTCTTAAGCCGATTGTTGAAGTGTTGGCGGGAATCCCGTCGGTGATCGTCGGTTACTTTGCCCTCAAATTCATTGCACCAAATATTGTCACGCCGATTTTCTCACCTGACCAACCGCGCAACATGTTGGTGTCTGGTTTAGCCATTGGTGTTTTAGTTGTGCCGATCATGGCGTCAATTAGTGAAGATGCATTGCGGGCAGTTCCGTCTTCGTTGCGCGAAGCGAGTTATGGCATTGGTGCCCGCAAAAGCACCACGACGATTCGAATTGTTATTCCAGCAGCGGTGTCAGGAATCGTTGCCGCATTCATTATCGCTACGTCGCGTGCTATCGGCGAAACGATGGTTGCCGCAATGGCCGGTGGGCGCGATGGTTCGGGGCCCCGCACATTGAATCCGCTCGAACCTGGTCTCACGATGACTGCAGCTATGACTAACGCTGCTGGCGGCACCGACCAAGTGAATTCTGGGGCACCATTTCAAGTCTTGTTCTTTGTTGGATTGTTGTTGTTTTTGATGACGATGACGCTCAACGTCATCGGCGATCGTTTTGTTCAACGAGTTCGGCAGCAGTACTAGGTCATTATGGCTATCGTCTCCGAATCTCAGCGCTCGATCACTCGTTCTGAAGTGCATCAGACAATTACGCGTCAGAGCAAGCATCTACCGTCGATCGCTCTCGGTGTCGTTTTGCTGATTGCAGTGTCGTTCACTCTGTTGACGCTGTTTGCCTTGCTCGCCCGAATCGTGACGCAAGCGATTCCAGCGCTCACCGAAAAGGGAACTGGTTTCTTAACCGACACGATTGGGTCAGAAGCCAGCAAGGTAGGTATTTGGCCTGGTTTATTTGGTTCTTTTGGTATCGGGCTTGGAGTGTTGGTTATCGCCGTGCCACTCGGAGTAGGTGCTGCGATTTACCTTGAAGAATATGCCAAGCAAAATGCAATGACTCGTTTCATTGTGGTCAACATCCGCAACCTCGCCGGAGTTCCCGCAGTGATTTACGGCGTTCTTGGTCTCATTATTTTCGTAGGTTGGCTCAAGCCAGTCACTAACGGCGGAAGCGTGATCGCCGCTGCGCTCACCCTCGCAATTTTGGTTTTACCAATCGTGATCATCACCAGTATGGAAGCAATTCGTGCAGTCCCGCGCGGTTTGCGTGATGCAGGCTATGGCATTGGTGCTTCTCGTTGGGAAGTTACTCGAGACCACGTGATCCCGTATGCAATGCCCGGCATTTTGACCGGAACCGTTTTGTCACTAGCCCGTGCGCTTGGCGAGGCCGCACCACTCATCATGATTGGTGCCATCACCGGATTACTTCCAGAAACTTCGCTTTCTGGAAAGTTCACGGCAATCCCAATGTTGATCTATAGCTGGTCGGGTCGGCCCGATTCGGGAGAAAGCAGTGTTGGCTGGTCCAATGCTGCTGCTGCGGCTGGGTTGGTTTTGTTGGTCTTGGTCCTGGCCTTCAACATCGTCGGAATTTTGTTGCGGAATCACTTTGAAGCCAAGCGGGTGGGCTCGTAATGAGTAATGAAACTGCGAGCAATTCGAGCGTGGCAGCAACTGCTGTTCCGCTCATCTCAGAGGTCAAGGAGCGTCAGATGACGACTGAAAATACAGAATCACCGGTTTTTGCAGTGAAAGAACTCAGTGTGAAGTACGGAGAATTCCGTGCAGTCCGCGATGTCACCCTTGACATTCGCGAGCATGAGATCACCGCATTCATTGGACCATCAGGATGTGGCAAGACCACGGTCTTGCGTTGTCTCAACCGTATGAATGATTTCATTGATTCAGCCAAAGTTGAAGGCCTCGTTGAGTATCACGGCGTTGATTTGTACAACTCTGAAGTCAACCCCAATGAAGTTCGCCGCCGCATCGGCATGGTTTTTCAAAAGCCGAACCCGTTTCCGAAGAGCATTTTCGACAATGTTGCATACGGACCGCGTTTAGTCGGCAATATTTCAAAATCTGACCTCAATGATTTGGTCGAGCAATCGTTACGTCGTGCCGCATTGTGGGATGAAGTGAAAGATCGCCTAAAGGCTTCTGCACTTGGTTTGTCTGGCGGTCAGCAACAGCGTTTGTGTATTGCTCGTTGTATTGCGGTTCAACCCGACGTCATCTTGATGGATGAACCGTGTTCGGCTCTTGACCCCATCGCGACGGCACGTATCGAAGACTTGATGCAGGAAATCAAAAAGGATTACACGATCATCATCGTGACCCACAACATGCAGCAGGCCGCACGAGTCAGCGATCGCACGGCGTTTTTTACAACTGAAGTCAATACTGTGAGTGATCGTCGTACTGGTGTCATGGTCGAGTTCGACCTCACGCAAAAGATGTTCTCAGTTCCCTCTGATGAGCGAACT
>JBEDJE010000195.1:0-5478 GCA_041172985.1 Actinomycetota bacterium | reverse complement strand
GTCACGTCGCTGCGCCATCCGAGTTCGGATTCCTTCTCCGTGACCGTGAGCAGGCGCTCGCGCACCGGCACTTGAGCAGCCGGCGTGCCGATGGGGACGAGATCCGGATAGGCCTCACCCTCTGCGGACCGCTTGTCGCTCTCGCGGAAGTCCGGGTCGGCGGTGTCGGGATTGTCTAAGTTTCCGTCGCCGGGCAGGTCGGGCATCATCGACTGGCCGTGGGCCGGCAGATGCAGCGGCAGGCCCATGGAAAGAGGGATGGCGTTAATAGAGTCTGCTCAACTTGCCGAAAAACTTGATGTACGTCTACACACTCACTTCGCCGAAAATGCTGAAGATGATGATTTCTCGATCGCCACATTTGGTTGTCGACCCATGGAATATCTTGAGCGCACCGGTTGGTGTTCAGATCGCACGTGGGTTGCACATTGTGTGATGCCCAATCACGATGAGGTTCAGCGCTTGGGTGCCGCCGGCATCGGCGTTGCACACTGCCCAAGTAGCAACATGATTTTGGCTTCGGGTATTTCACCAGTCGTCGACCTTCGGGCCGCGGGTGTAAAAGTTGGGCTGGGTGTTGATGGTTCATCTTCGGCTGATTCAGCATCAATGTGGCTTGAAGCACGTCAAGCGATGTTGCTCGCGAAATTACGCGATGGTGCGAGTGCTGGAACTGCGCGCACGTCTCTTGAGATCGCAACACGCGGTGGCGCTGGTTGCTTGGATCGCGAAGGCGAAATCGGCGAGATCAGCGTTGGTGCAGTAGGTGATGTTGCCGTGTGGTCGCTCACGGGACCTTCTTTTGCTGGCGCGATTGCCGATCCAGTCGAAGCGTGGTTGCGCTGTGGTCCTGCATCGGCCAAGCACACCGTTGTCAACGGTCGAGTGGTTGTGCGCAATGGTCAACTCACGCATCCGGCGCTTGATGACATGTTGAAGTCGCACTATTCAATCAGTTCACGAATTCAACAGTTGTCCTGAAGTCGTTGAGTATGAATCAGCCTGCCGCAGTTTTATGGGATATGGATGGAACCATTGTCGACACCGAACCGTATTGGTTCGCGGCCGAATTTGAGATTGTCGAAATACATGGTGGTACATGGTCGCATGAACATGCCCGCGCATTGGTTGGCTCTGATCTTTTAGATTCAGGTGCGTACATGCGTAAACACGGTGGCGTCGATCGTGAGCCCGCTGAAATTGTCGAAATGTTGCTTGATCGAGTTGTCGCACAATTGCGAATAGAGGTTCCGTGGCGTCCAGGCGCTCGCGAACTATTGGCTGCGGTGAACAACGCCGGCATTCCAACGGCATTAGTGACGATGTCATGGAAACGTTTTGCCGATCAGGTTGTTGAGTGCTTGCCATCAGGCAGTTTTAGAGTTTCGGTGACTGGTGATGAAGTCTCTCGCGGCAAGCCACATCCCGATCCGTATCTTCTGGCTGCTGAACGCTTAGGCGTCGATGCGCGTGAGTGCGTTGCGATTGAAGATTCGCCAACGGGCGTGCGGTCGGCACTGGCTGCGGGATGTCGGGTACTCGGAGTCCCTCACGTCATCGAGATTCCGAGCGACTTAGATCAAGGTTCGGGTCAGCTTGTGATTGCACAAAGTCTTGTTGGCAAAACCTTGAGTGATCTGGTTTGGTGAAGTAGTGAGAAACCTCAGCGATTACTGGGTACGTCGTTGAGGTAGTGCGCTGCAGAGATTCCAGACAGAACTGCACCTTCAACTTTTGGTCCAGCGAAAGCATCGCCGGCAAATACCAAAGTGCCTGAAGCAAAGAATGGTTCGGGCCACACCTTGCGTGGTGTCGCAAAGCGCCACTTCTTGTATTCGCTTGCAACGATCTGCGCATCACCTAAGTATTTCTGTGCTGCTTTGGTGAGTTGTGCTAACCCGTCTTCAAGTGAATCGTCCCAATGGGCCGAACTCCATGTTGGATTGGCATGAAAGGTGATCGCCGGAATACTCGATATTCCTTTTGCTTGGTTGTCGCCGATCCACGAAAACACATCATCTGGATTTTGCATTCCACCTGGCGCAGGTATCGCTGATGGACGATCGAGTACAGCGAGCAGACCAAGAGTTCGGTCGTAATCGGTGAGTAACAAATCTTGCGGAAGTTCAATACCAGTTGTCACCGTGAGCGAATATGACTGCGGCAATGGGCAGGTCATGACAACAGCATCACAGTCAATGCGTGAATTGTCATCGATGACAACCGTCCACTTGGCGGGATCGGTGTCACATGGCTTGATGGCGAAAACCAAAGTGGATGTGCGGACATC
This sequence comes from Actinomycetota bacterium, assembly GCA_041172985.1. Taxonomy (GTDB): domain Bacteria; phylum Actinomycetota; class Acidimicrobiia; order Acidimicrobiales; family Ilumatobacteraceae; genus Casp-actino8. The sequence goes on along the minus strand of JBEDJE010000195.1, from coordinate 3,188 downwards.
GAGACCCTGTGCAAGGTGTTTCGTGAGCGCTGTCATACCGTTATTGACGACGTAGCGCGGATGCCCATCATCAGAAACAAAACCTCGACACCATTCGCGCACAATTCCTTCAGCAATCCATTGGTCAACAAGTTGTTGAAATGCTGGTTCGCGAACTGTAAAGAACTGAGCGCCATGATCAAGGAGTGCCACCGATCCATCGGGTGCAGTGATGCGACGAGTGGCCATGCGTCCACCGAGTCCACGACCTTTGTCAAGTACGACAACGTTGTGTCCTTTTTCCTGCAGTAAGCGGGCTGAAGTTAATCCACTCAGGCCGGCGCCTACAACAACAATGTCACTCACGAAGCAGAGCGTAGGTGACGTTGTTCGTTCTTGGCATTGTTGTGCCGTGATTTCCAACGATGACCCACCGTGCGGTACGAGCCTTCATTGCCCCACACGTTTTTCAATTGCAATGTCGCCCCATATCTTGATGAGGTACGTCGCGAGGCGATTTAGCGCAAGAGGTGAGCGCGCAAAATGAGTTCGCGAGCTGACGGATCAAGTTGGTGACCCGCGAGCTTCTCGCCGATGGCAATTGCCTCAATCGGATCTTCGATCATTCCTTGCCAGCGCACAAACGCAGCCATGGCACCCATGATGATGTCACCGACTTCTTCGCCGTGGACGATGACCTTCACGTTGCTGGTGAGCAACTTCTTGAGTTCTTTAAAAAGTCCACGAGCCCATTCGTCGATCTTTTCGTTGTTCTCGTTGTTGTAGGGCCGATGCTGGTAGTTGACGTTGAGTTCGTCGTAGTTGTGCAGGTTGTGCGGGGCCGGAATGATGCTGATCAGGCAACCGAAATGGTTTTCCCTGATCCAGATGATCTCTTCTTGGCGCCGGACTCGGCGATGGTTATCGCCATAGCCCCCGGGGCGTTCACATACGGTGAAGTTTCTGGGGGTAATTCCCAGAGCCCACTTTCCACGTAACTTAGGCGGCACGCCGTCACACTAGTCCTGAGCAGGGGCGGGGGTGATCGAGATCCGCTGATTTGTTCGACTAATTCTGATTCCGCCGGGTAATTCACACGCAATGACCTCGCCGCGAGCGACGGCAAGGACCCGTTCAACCGAAGCGGCATCGGGTGGATGGGTCGTCGATAGCCAGCGCCGTATCGCCCGCCGAGCCAGGGCAATGGGAGCGGCGGTCAGCGCTTTGGCATCGGTCGGGTCAATGCTCGATGCCAATTCGTCTAAAAGGGTCGAATCATCGGCCATGAGTGCGGCCTGACGACTCAAAATCGGGGTGAGGTCGCGGTGGGCTGCCTCGTTGAGCAAAGGCAAAATCTGTTGTCGAATGCGATTTCTCAGCAACGAATGGTCGTTGTTCGAAGGGTCCGAGACAGGAGTCCATCCCAAGAGTTGGCAGACAGCCTCAGTTTCGGTCCGCCGAATTGCCAACAAAGGATGACTCACGAGTTGGCTCGGGCCACCAGTCGGGCGGATTCCGGCGAGACCATCTAAACCGGCGCCGCGTAAAATATTTAACAGTACGGTCTCAGCCTGATCGTCGGCCGTATGACCAGTGAAAACATCGCCAGGAAGGGCCTGATAGCGAGCCTGACGGGCTCGAGCTTCAAGATTGGAACCTTGTCCGACCGAGACGGTCAGCGCCTGAAAATCGGCACCAACCGATTGGGCGGCCGAGCGAACGATGTTGGCCTCGCCGGCAGATTCGGGGCGTAGAGCATGATCGACGTGAATAGCGGTGACTTTGAGGCCAGACGCTACGGCCAAGGCCAAGAGCGCTAGTGAATCGGCCCCGCCTGAAACGGCACAGGTAACGGTCGAGCCCGCGACAGGAAAAGTTGCACGAGAGAGAAGATCAACAATGAGCGGCGAGTGATGCCACGTCTGAGGTCCCGAATCGGGGATGACTCAGCCCTCGTCGTGGCCACGGCGTTGGCGCTTACCCGGGAAACGGGAGGCCGACACCTGCTTGACATAGCCAGCAGCGACGCCAGCCACGGTCAAGATTCCTACGATCGTCAAAACTACGCCGATCCACCAGTGCCAAATGTTCGCTGCAAGCATGAATGTCATGGTAGCGACTCGGCAGGGTGACCCGCTAGTTACTCGGCTTCAAGATCAAGATTGAAACAGCCCAAGAGGCGCTCGCGAAGTTCGTCGGGAACTGGTTCTTCTTGGGCGCGGGCTCGAATATTGATTTTGAGCGAGTATTCGAATTCAACGCGACCTTGGCAATCGGGGCAGTCGCCAAGGTGCAGCGCAATGTCGTCTTTCAATGACTCGTCGAGCATCTCGTCGAGATAGGCGTACAGCTGGCGAATAGTTTCGTTGCAATCAGCCATGATGGTTCCTTGTTTCTAGTGACATGTTTTCACGTGACATCAATGAGTCCTCGCTCTTGAGCAAAACCAACCAAAGATTTTTGTAGTGCCTTGCGGCCTCGGTGGAGACGCGACATGACGGTGCCAAGTGGGACCTCGAGCATGTCGGCGATCTCTTGGTAAGAGAAGTCTTGAATATCGGCGAGCAAAACCGGCATGAGATATGCCTCGGGCAACTCTTCGAGTGCCGTCTTGACTTCGTCATCGGTGAACAAATCAAATACTGCATCTTCAGCACTTTGACTTTTGATCTTGTCGGCCAACTGGGGAACGTGGCGATAGAGATACAAGTCCTCAAGTTCGCCAAGATCACTTTCTTGTGGTCGAGCCTTTTTCGCGTGATAACTGTTGATAAAAGTATTGGTCAAAATACGAAATAACCACGCTCGAAGATTCGTTCCCTCATCAAAAGATTCGTAAGACTTAAATGCCTTCAGCATCGTTTCTTGTACCAAATCTTCAGCATCTGAACGATTTCGAGTCATGCGGGTCGCGGCACCAAGAAGTTGTGGCGCAAATCGCATGGCATCATCGGCAAACGACCTTTTGTCAGCCACGGTGGTTCAATTCTTGATCACGGCCGTCATTGACAACGTTCACTCCGCTAGAACGACAGGCATCGCTACACCAACGGACTAGATCCCAGTCGCGCGCCCACTTTTTTCGCCACTCAAAAGGGCGGTTGCAGGCTGCACACACTTTAGGTGGGTGACCATTTTTGGTTTGTGCGCTGCGCGTCACTCTGGCGATTCACTCGGTTGATTGAGTTGGGCAACAAATTGGTCAAGGG